>CALEZK010000067.1 GCA_937928585.1 uncultured bacterium
ACTACGAACAGGCCCATGAACAGCAGCAGCAAATGCCAGTCTACCAAACCCATGATGGTGCGCGACGCCATGCGACGGCTCAGGAGCAGGAAACCCGCGGCACCGAGCGCAACAATATCGCGCGGCCAATCGGTGAACAAGAAAACGAGAATCAACGCAAGAATTGCCGCCAGGCCTTTTGCGGACTGCCATGAATCGAAGGGCTGGGCTTCGTACTCGGGAATCGGTGTCTCGGCATGCCACCTACCGCGCGTGTGCAATACGATTACAACCCAGACAACGATCAAACCCAAGGCGCTTGGAATGGCTGCATCGAACAGATAGCCGGCAAACGAGAGGTTAAGCGCTTGGCCGATTAGCATGTTTTGCGGATTGCCGATCAGCGTTGCAGCGGAGCCAATGTTCGACGCGCAGGCCAAGGCGAGCAGGTAGGGCACCGGATTCAGATTGCGGCGAGAGCACCCCTCCAGGAGCACTGGCGTGACTGCAAGACAGATCACATCGTTAGTGAGCACGGCTGCGAGCGCGGCCATGCTTGCAATCACCAACGCGAGAAAAGCCGACGGTGTGAGGTTTGCCGAAGCGATCTTTCTCGTCACGAATGTGTAGAAGCCGCCGAGTCGCAACTGCGAAGAAACGACCATCAATCCCAGTAGCAGGATGATCGTCGGCACGTCTATTGCCGCCCAGGCATCGGCTTCGCCGACGCGACCGGCGACGATGAGTGCTATCGCGCCAAGCAACGCCATGCCGGTGCGATCCATCGCCAGTCCGGGATACTTGCCGACAATCATGCCGATGTATACGAGCGCAAATACGATGAGTGTAAAGCGATCCATGCGCGCGGATGGTACACGAGGCGCGACCAATGCGCCAGATGTCGGACGCCGGTGTGGGCCTGCCGGGAAGAGTCTACTAACTGCACGACCGTTTGGCGTACCATAGGGGAGGTGCATTGGCGGACTGAGGGGACTACGTATTATGGATCCGAATGGTATTTTGGTTTTTGGGGGTTCTGGCAGCCCCAAGTTGGCGGGAAAGATTTGCGACTACCTTGGCGTTCCACTGGGCCGAAGCGAGGTACATCGCTTTTCCGAGGGCAACCTCTTCGTTCGGGTACAGGAAAACGTGCGCGGACGCCGCTGTTATCTCATTCAGTCCACTGCATACCCCGCGAACGACAATTTCATGGAACTGTTGTTTTGGATCGACGCACTCAAGCGGGCCAGCGCGGAGAGCGTAACGGTCGTGATGCCTTATTTCAGCTATGCCAAAGGCGACAAAAAAGACGAGCCGCGGGTATCCATTCGGGCGCGCGTTTGCGCGGACGCCATTGAAGCTGCCGGTGCAGACCGCGTGGTGACGCTGGACCTTCATGCGCCTCAGATTCAGGGATTTTTCCGCATTCCCGTGGACGACCTGTATGCGTTGCCGGTGCTGAGCAAGGCGTTGAAATCCAAGAAGCTCCAGGATCCGGTCGTCGTTTCGCCGGATACCGGATTTGTCAAGCAGGCGCGGAGATATGCAACGCTATTGAATGCGCCGTTGGCGATTGGCGACAAGCAGCGGACATCTCACGACGAAACCGCGGAAGTGCTGCAAATCATCGGAGACGTTAAAGGGAAAAC
The DNA here is from genome assembly GCA_937928585.1 of uncultured bacterium. Classification (GTDB taxonomy): domain Bacteria; phylum Hydrogenedentota; class Hydrogenedentia; order Hydrogenedentales; family SLHB01; genus JABWCD01. The sequence continues at coordinate 1,629 of CALEZK010000067.1, forward strand.
CGCGCTGGTTGTCGACGACTTCACCATTTCTGCCGGAACGCTCGTGGAAATTGCGGAGACGCTCATGCAGAACGGCGCGAAGGCAGTCTATGCGGCAGTCACGCATGGGGTGTTTTCTGCAGCCGCCAAGGAAAGAATAGACAACAGCCCGATCACGAAATTGCTCGTGACGGACTCTATCGAGACGCAGCCGACGCCGCTATCAGATAAGGTTGAGTTGGTTTCTGTTGCGCCGTTCCTCGCCGAAGCGATTCGGCGCATTCACAATCGCGAGAGCATCAGCGTTCTGTTCACGAACGTATAGCGGCGGGTGCGGGTCAGAAGGTGCTGACGAGGTCCGCATACTCGGTTAGCGCGCTTTTTCCTTTTTCGGTCAGGGCATAGGTGCCGAGACTCACCCGCTGGAACCACTTGTACACGTCGTCATATAGGATTGCGGTGGTTTTGGGTCCTGTGCCAATGGCGCGCAATGCGCGGGTCGTCATGGGTCCGTTCTGCGCAAGAAGATGGGCTATGCGCAGCGCATTTTCTCGGTATGCGGTGACCAGCTTGCGCCGGGTGCTCCCGCCGGTATTGTAGTCGCCGCTTCTTCCTGCCATCTCTTCGATCATGCTGCGGCGGGTCTTGGCGCGTTTGCGCTTGGCATATGGCTCCGGGTGCAGCACGATTTCTACGGGACGAACCCGCGAACGGGGTGCAATGAAGATGAGCCCCAACTCAAGCCTGCGCAGGAGGCGTCGCACGCCGCGCCATTGACGCGTCCATGCGCTTCCTTTTGGCCTGGGTATCGCCACGTAAACGGAATCCGTGGCGCGTTGCCGTTCGACGCCCTGCACCAGCAGGGACACGTTTAGCGCGAGTTTCAACTCGATCAGTACGAGTTCTTCGTCTTTTGTCGCTGCCACATCGCAGCCGTGGACTTCCGCGCGCACGGTATAGCCGAGCGTTTCGAGATATGCGCGCAAGGGCAGGTAGAGATCGGACTCGCGCAGGGGTCGTTTCATTGCTCCGGCAACGATTCCCGCAGCACGCGCTGCACATTGCCACCCATGATTTTCGCGATATCAACTTCGGACACACCCTGCTTGAGCAGCTCTTCGGTGATCTCGACGAGGCCAGCGGTATCAAAAGGCGCGGTGATTACACCGTCGAAATCCGAGCCAAGCCCGACGTGATCGGCGCCGCCCACGGCAACCGCATGGCGAATCGCTTTTACTATTGAAGGGGCATCCAAACCGCAAACGGCTTCGTCCCAATATCCGATTGCAACGACGCCGCCACCGTCGGCAATTCGCTTGATATGCTCGTCGCTCAGATTGCGGGTGCGGTCGCAGGTGCCTTTGACACCCCCATGAGAAACCACCACGGGACGCGTCGCGAGATTGAGCACATCGTCAATAACTGCGGGAGACGCGTGCGCGAGATCTATCAGTATTTTGCGCTCTTCGAACTTCTTCACGCATGCGAAGCCGAACTCGGTCAATCCAGCTTTGGAAACGCCGTGCGCGGAACCGCCAAGTTCGTTGTCGAAGAAATGGGTAATTCCAATCATGCGGATGCCAGCGTTGAAGAGCACGTCGATGTTCTCCAGCTTGCCTTCGAGACAATGCGCGCCTTCCACGCCCAGGAACGCACCCACAAGTTTGTCGTTTGCCGCCCTTCGCGACACGAATGCTTCCAAGTCTTTCTTGGACTCGATAACCGTGAGCGCGCCCATCGAACCTGATTCAAAGGTATGCAACTTCTCCGCTTGGTACAACGCGCGCTGCAACAAACTCGAGTAGGTAGCGCGGGGCCAACGCTGCATAATTGCGAGGGTAGTGATGTTGTCTGTGTCGCCGGTGTTGTTCTCGTAGTTCATGTCCTTCGGCGTCTTGGTCACAATCGTGAATGCCTGCAACGCGACGTTGCCTTTTATCAACCGAGGAACGTCGACGTGACCGCGAGCGTTTTCGACGAGCATGCTGCGGTTCCAGAGCAGGGAATCGGTGTGCAGATCGGCGATGAACAAAGACTCGTGAAGGTTCGTTGCGGCTTCGGACGGCGTATATGACCCGGGCCGTACGACGGCGTTCATGCGCCAATCGAAGTACGGTGGCACAACGAAGAATGCAACAATAACCCCCAGGAGGAACAGGGTGGCTACCCCGCCTGCAATTTGGGTGAAGCGCCTGGACACCGGTTGACCTAACGCGCCGCGAGTTTCATCTCGGCGATCACTTGCGCCAAGGCATCGGGCCTGTCGGTGAGAATTCCGTCAACCCCCAATTGGACAAACTCGCGCAAGCGGGCCGGGTCATTGATGGTATGCACCTGAAAGCGGATACCTTTCGCCTGCAATTTGGCGATCTCTTCCGGCGTTATCTTGTACTTGGGAATCATGCCTTCGTCGACCGAGAGCACGTCTGCCTGCGGCGAATAGGCGTCCCACTTTGAGCCGCGCAGCGCCATCAGGAGGGACATCCCCGTTTTCATGTCGTAACAGTACGCCAGGTTCGGCGCAAGCGCGCGGGCGCGGTCCATAGTCTCTGGAACGAACGATGCAATGAGCACGCGGTCATTTGCTTTCGCCTCGTTGATGATCGCAATCGCGGCATCCGCGAGCTTTGGCTCGCCTTTCAACTCGACCAGTACGCGGGCACCCGGCAGTGCCGTCAGCATTTCGCGCAGGGTCGGCACCTTGATGCCATTGCCGCGATGCGGAAATGTCTTTCCGCCATCCGTCGTGAAATCATGCGCGGCGTCGAGCTCGCGTACCTGCGCGAGGGTAAGCGTAGTGACTTCGCCGGTCCCGTCCGTCGTTCGATTGACAGTCTTGTCATGCAAGAGAACGACTTCCCCGTCCGCGGTCAATCGCGCGTCGGTCTCGAGCACAATGTCCTTGTATTCTTTCGCGGCTGCCTCGAAGGCGAACATGGTGTTCTCGGGCCACAGATCCGCGCCGCCCCTATGTGCGCCCAACAAGAACTGGCCCGAGAAGAATGGCTTGGCGCTGGGTTGTTTTTCTTCCGGGATCGCGTTTGTCGCGAACGCTATTCCGCATGCGAAAAGTACGATGAGCGGGCGATACATGGAATATACTCCTTGCACAATGTGGCTATGGGTACCCGGTAGTATACACTGGCAACCAACCTGGCCGGAGTACAAATCGTGATCTCCCTGGAAGCTTGGCGCGCAAAAGGCAAGACGTTTGATTACAACGGCAATAAGATTTTCTACGTGGACGAGGGTGTTGGCGATATCCTCGTCTGTATTCACGGTTTCCCGACCGCGTCCTGGGACTGGGCCTGGATCTGGACCGAATTAACCAAACGCTATCGCGTCATCGCGCCGGACATGATCGGCTTCGGGTTCTCGGCAAAGCCCCGTGACTATGATTACACTTTACGCGATCAAGCGACGCTCCATGAAAGTCTGCTTCAGTCGCTCGGCGTGACGCGCGTGCATGTTCTGGCGCATGACTATGGGGATACGGTTGCACAGGAGCTGTTGGCGCGACACGCGGAGCGTGAGGCAAATGGCACTTCGGGCTTGAACCTTCGCAGCGTGTGCCTGCTAAACGGCGGCATTTTTCCGGGGGAGCATCGCCCTCGCCCGATGCAACGCCTGCTTGCCGGGCCGCTGGGGCCGCTGGTTGGCCGATTCATGACAGAGCGGAAGTTTCACAAGAGCTTTTCGGAGATCTTCGGGCCGGATACGCGGCCTTCGCCCGAGGAATTGTCGGCTTTCTGGCAATTACTCGAACACAACGGCGGCCGCCATGTTGTTCACAAGCTCATTCGGTATATGAGAGAACGCATGGTGTTTCGCGATCGTTGGGTGAATATTCTCGCGAAAACCAAGGTGCCCTTGCGCTTAATTAACGGACCGGAAGATCCCATTTCAGGCCGGCACATGGCCGATGCCTATCGGGATTGGGTACCGAATGCGGATGTCGTCTTACTTGAGGGGATTGGACATTATCCGCAAGTAGAAGCACCTGATCGGGTGCTGGAAGCGTTCTTCGCTTTTGCGTCGAGGGCGTAATCGCGCCCGTTTTTTTGCGTAAAGAGGAAAACACGCGCGCACCACCGATACAATCGCGACTACGATGTCCGAATCAACTGAAATACTTCAGCCCACCCTGCATCTCCGTCAGCCGCGCGCGTTGGGGCCGTTGGATTTACTTACCGGATCGCTTGCCTTTGCTTTATCGTTTGCGATCTATTGGCGCACGCTCGCGCCGACGGTGTACGGCGAAGACAGCGGTGAATTGGTCGCGGCCGCGTACACGCTTGGCATTCCGCACCCGACTGGCTATCCCTTGTGGTGCATTCTTGCGAACATTTTTATGAATATCGTTCCAGTTGGCGATATGGCATGGCGGGCAAACTTGATGTCCGCTTTTTTTGGAAGCGCAACGGTGGCGCTGTTGTCGCTTGCCGTGTGCACGCTGGTGCGCAACCGGATCGCCGCACTTGCCGCCGCGCTTGCTTTCGCTTTCTCTTTAGAGATGTGGGAACAATGCGTAATCGCCGAAGTCTATACACTCAACGCCTTTCTCACGATACTCTGCATTCTGCTGCTAGTCTTGTGGAAACATACGCGACAAAACGTCTTGCTGTATGCGTCAGGACTTGTGTTCGGGATCGGGCTCGCAAACCATCAAGTGCTCTTGCTCGCCGCACCCGCGTTTGTTTTCTTTGCACTGTCGGTCGCTGGACTGCGTTGGCGCGCCTGGACCATGCACTTGTTAACGATGCTGCTCGCGTTGCTTGGGCTTGGGATCTACCTGTATTTGCCGATTCGTTCGGCGGCGAATCCTGCGATGGACTGGGGCAATCCCGAAACGTGGTCCGGGTTTGTCGATGTAGTGACGCGCGCGCAGTATCAATTCATCATCACGGATGGCCCGCGCTCGTGGGACCGGTTCCTGGCGCAGTCGCGCGAGTTCGGCAGTATCTATCTCCTGCAGTTCACAACCGGAGTGGGGCTCCTCGCGCCATTCGGCGCCATTGTGCTTTGGCGTCGTGGTCACCGCGCGGTGACCGTCATGCTTCTACTGGTGGCTGTCGTAAATATTGTCGGCTCGATAGTCATTCCCAATTTCGGCAGCGACCGCATGTCAATCTGGCTCAACACGACTTATTGGATTCCCGCGTACGCGGCAATTGCCATACTGCTTGGGGCAGCGATTGACGGCGTTTGCGCCGCAACACCCCGCAGACCCGTGCGCGCAGTTGTCGCGCTGGGATTGCTCGCGGCATCGGCTGGCGCGCCGTTGCTGGCGCATTACGAGCGCAACGACAAAAGCGAATACTACGTAGCCGCCGACTATGCGCGGAACATTCTTGCGACGCTTGCACCAGGCGCGGTTTACTTTGGCGATAGCGACCTCGCCTTGTTTCCGGCCATGTATTATCAAATCGTTGAGCGAATGCGGCCCGATGTCTTAATTGCCAACCCCTATGGCTATCCTGTGGAGGCGGCATATCGCGATATGCCGCGGGACGTAGTTGGGGGTTTCGCGCGCATTCCGACTGTAGAAGAAGAGCGCGTGATTATCGAGTGGATCGCGCGGAGCGGCACACGCCCACTTTATACCACCGCACAGCGGCGAATCGATGGGGTGCAGGTGTGGAACGAGGGGCTCCTCTACCGCTATGCGCCGGATGGCACATCCGCTACGAAGCAAAACCCGTGGGACCGATACGTATGGCGGTCGACGGATGAGTCAGCCTTTGCGGACGATTGGTCAGCGGAAGTGATTCTGTTTGAGTATTATTTTGCGTTGGGGCGTCTGCGTTTTGATGAAGGTCAGCGCGCGGCGGGGATCAATGCTTTTGAACGTGCGGCACAGATTGCGCGGTTGAATAAAGAGGCATTGAACAACCTCGGTGTCGCCGCCGCGGGATACGGCTTGCTCGACAGCGCGGCCCGTTACTTTGGCGCTGCTTGCGACCTTGACCCGAATTTCACCATGGCCCGCCTCAATCTTGGGCGGGCGTATCTGAAGAAAAACGATGTGTCAAAAGCACGCGGGGAATTCCAGCGCGCGCTTGAATCCAATCCACAAGACACTGACGCGAAAGAACTCCTCGATCGAATTGCGGTTACCAGCGAGCCCTAATCGCGCGGCACTGATCCATACCGATCAGCAATTCGCGCAACGCCATGTTAAACTCGGGTTTGCGTAAA
>CALEZK010000068.1 GCA_937928585.1 uncultured bacterium
CACTTCGTGCCCCACAGCCTTTTCGTTCGAGAAACAAGATGAAGGCACTGGCAACAATCTGTATCGCAACGCTGCTCATCGCCGGGTGCCGTTCTGCCGGCACGGAAATCAGTCGAGACAACCTTGAGCAGGCGTTTATTCTTAACTCGTCGCGCACATTCATAGGTTATTACTACCTTGGCACCGACGATGCGCATCATCATTTCGTGGCAAGGTGGCAATATCAGCCCGATCGATATTTCTACATACTCAAGGATCACTTGCCCGTGTCAGTCGAACACCCGATTTCAGACAAAGGTATAGAGCTGTTTCTGGTTGCGACGACAAACCTTCCGCTTAATGAGTTTTGCAAGATAGGGAACAACAAGATTTACATAACAAAATGAATCTCGAACATGCGCCCCAGGCATTGCGTCAAGGATGCCGCGCACCTGAGGTTTGGCGTCGGGCTGCTTAAACACATCAACTGTATGAATAAAGCGATCGCCTTGCTTGGTGAATACACCCCGACATTTCCACCGCACGCGTCGACCAATGCGGCTGTTGAGCATTCTCGAAACATGCTGGGTTTGGATGTAGTCGCAAACTGGGTTTCAACCGAGGATATCGACACTGCGCTGTTTGAACGCTACTCCGGCATATGGGTAGCGCCGGGGAGTCCATACAAGTGCATGGAGAAAACGCTTTGGGCCATTCGTTATGCGAGGGAAAACAACATCCCTTGTTTGGGCACATGCGGCGGTTTCCAGCACATGGTGATCGAATATGCCCGTAACGTCCTTGGGTTCAAGGACGCTCAACACGCCGAATACGATCCTTATTCCTCCCGTCTTTTTATTTCACGATTGTCCTGCTCACTGGTTGGTCGCGAGATGATGCTTGAATTTGCACCGGGGTCTCACGTTGCCGGAATTTACGAACGTTTATCCGCTCGTGAGCGCTATTATTGTGATTTTGGGGTTAATCCAGAGTACATTCGTGCATTGAATCAAGGTCCGCTGAGAATTTCCGGTTCCGACACCGAGGGAGACGCCCGCATCGTCGAGTATCCCGGACATCCATTTTTCATCGGTACGTTATTCGTACCCCAGATGCGTTCCAGCCCAGAAGCACCACACCCTTTGGTATCGAACTTTCTCTTGGCTATCCGAGGCGCAGCCTGACCTGCGCTTCCAGCACCACGCCCGAAGCGGGCGGTTCTGCGGCCTGGCGCTCATCCCGTCGCGCCGGCCAGTTGTCCGCAGGCGGCGGCGATGTCATCCCCGAGTGATCGGCGCAGCGTGACCTTGAACCCCTCCTGGCGCAGGGC
>CALEZK010000069.1 GCA_937928585.1 uncultured bacterium
AGGAAGAAGTGGAAGATGATCAGCAATACCGCGATCACTTCCACGCCGCCGCGCTGACGATGCAGATACCACGGAATTTCTTCAGGCAAGTTGCCGGAATACGTGATCAGGAATTGCGAAAAGGAAATATATGACCACAAGACGACGAAGCCGCAGCTCAAGCTGCCCAAGTGGTGGAAATAGTCAGTCTTCACAACATCCGCGTGCGGTTTCGTGTCCGCCAGCTTGTTCAGCAGTATGATTGAAAACGCAAGTGTGGCAAGGCCCTGGCCGACAATGAACAGCGGTCCGTAAATCGTCGAGAACCACTCGGGTTCAAGCGACATTGCCCAGTCGCAAGCCGCAAACGTCATGAATACGACGTACGCTACAAGGCCAAAGGACGAATACGTCCGCATCTTCAATGTAATGCGCTGATCGCCGGTTTGGTCCTGTCTGCGTGACATTCCCGTAAGGCGGACCATCAGGAAGAGAAATACAGCAAAGTAAATGGCTGCGCGTGCCATGAAGAACGTCGTGTCGTACCAGGAGACATTCAGGACAGGTACAACGAGTCCCGCTGCCTTGGATTTTACGAAGTCTATTTCACCGTCGATACGCGCGGGCGTCCACGGGTAGAGATAGTTCATGCCGAACAATAGAATCGGGATGATCAAAACCACGCCCAGCCAGAGGTTGCGCGCGCCAGCCTCCACAACGCGCTGAATCATGAAACCCCAGCGTCCGGCGACGACATGGTGCAGCATCAACGCCGACAAACAACCAAGAGACAAACCGTTCCAAAAAAGGAACGCATATAGATACGCTTGAAAAAACGTCTCGCGGGAGGTGACCAGCCCGATGGCGAGCAGTACGCCACCGGCGATGGCCGCTATCGCGGCATTACGCTTTAGCGCGCCGAGGCGCGGATTATTCTCAGTGTGCTGCTGCATGGCTTCCTTCTTCACTCGACTGCGCCGGGGCCGCGTCCGGTGCGAGAAGCTGTTGCTTTTCCGCCTCGGGCACGTCGTCAAGCGACGCATTTTGACTTAGCTGCAGAACGCGAATGTACGCCGCAATTTTCCAGCGATCCTCCACCGATACGCGGGAGGCGTAGCTGTACATCACGCCAAATCCATTCGTCATGACATCGAAGAAATAACCGGGCGCGGATTCCCGCAGGCGAGCCTGATGAAAATTGCCCGCTTGCTTCATTTCACGCTGCACGATCATGCCTTTGCCATCGCCCGCCTGACTGTGGCAAGGCGCGCAAAAGATATTGAAACGATCGCGGCCCCGTTCCAGGTCCGCCGCTGTTATCTCGAACGGAAACGACGTCGCGTATTCCCCATTGATCTTGCCCGTGTACAGGTGCTCGTCCGTTCGGGCCTCGCCGTACGGAACAGTACCTTCCACAAAAAGCAGATGACCGTTGCTGAACGGCGTTACGGCCGGCATCTGCTCCAGCGGCTTGATGCGGCTGCCGTTCCACATGCCCTGATGGCAACCGGCCGCGAGCGTGGAGAATGCCAATCCCAGCGCAGCGGTCTTCAACGTCCGCTTTGCGGCATGCGATATGTTTTTTGAAGTGAGAAACATTTCGATTTCCGAATCGTTAGGGCTCAACCACGCAAACGTTCTTCGCGCCGAGCCCTTCCAGGAACTTGCGCGTCTCATCGGCATCGTAGCGGTCATCGCTGCTCTCAACCGTCAGGAAGAATCCATCGCGACCAACACGTTCCGTAAACTCTTTCACATTGAACACCGGGTGATAGGGCATCGGCAGTCCATTCATCGCGAACATGCCAAACACCGCCGAGAATGCCGCAAAGAGAATGCCGCACTCGAAAGTGATTGGGATGAACATCGGCCAGCTCATTTCCGGGCGACCGCCAATCATGTATGGATAGTGATACGCCATGCTTACGGCCTGCAGCAGGAAACCCGTGCTCGCGCCGGTAAGGCCGCATATCAATACCATGAGCGACACGCGGTTGCTAGGAAAACCGACCGCTTCGTCCAACCCGTGCACGGGGAACGGGCTGTACGCCTCGATCTTCCGGTAACCGGCATCGTACGTCTTTTGTGCAGCGTCGACAATCGACTCCGGCGAATCGAACTCCGCCATGAGGCCGAACGGTTTTTCAGGTGTGTCGTGATCCGAATGCATGGTCCTAATGTGCCTTGCCGTGGTGCTTCTGCTTATCCAGAAGCATTTTCAGTTCGAACGAAGAAATCATCGGTACGAATCGGACGAACAACAGGAAAAGGAACAGGAATAGACCCATCGTCCCCAGGAATGTCGCCTGGTCCCACAGCGATCCGTGGTAATTGCCCCACGAGGACGGCAGGTAGTCGCGCGCCAGGCTCGTCACGACGATTACGTAACGCTCGAGCCACATGCCGATGCTTACAACAATTGATATTGCGAACAGCGCATAGGTATTCCGGCGAATCGCGGAGAACCAAAGCAACTGCGGGCAAAGTCCGTTGCACAGAATCAGTGCCCAATAGGACCAGCCATAGTATCCAAATGTGCGGTGGGCCATCATCGCGCGTTCCCACAAGCTGCCGCTATACCAGGCGAAAAACGCTTCCATCAAATAACCGTAGAAGACGACCAGCCCCGTCACCAACATGACCTTTGCCATGTTGTCGATGTGCTTCATCGTAATCATGTCTTTGAGGTTGTAGAGGTGGCGAATCGGAATCGCAAGTATCAACACCATTGCGAAACCGGCATACACCGCGCCCGCTACGAAGTAGGGCGGGAATATCGTCGTGTGCCAGCCGGGAATGATGCCCACGGCGAAGTCGAACGACACCACGCTATGCACCGACACGACCAGTGGCGTCGACAACCCCGCAAGAAGCAGATAGGACGTCTCGTAACGCGACCAGTGTCGCGCCGAACCGCGCCAACCGAGCGAGAAGATGGCAAACGCGTATTTCGCGAGCTTGTTCTTCGCGCGATCGCGCATGGCCGCAAGGTCGGGAACAAGACCGGTATACCAGAAGAGCAAGGATACCGACGCATACGTCGAAATCGCGAAAACGTCCCACACAAGCGGGCTGCGGAACTGCGGCCACAACGCCATCGAGTTGGGGTAGGGCATAATGAAGTAAGCCACCCACGGACGGCCCATGTGAATAAGCGGATACATGCCGGCGCAGACAACCGCAAACAAGGTCATTGCTTCCGCAAATCGATTGATAGAAGTTCGCCAATCCTGATGGAAAAGCAGGAGTATCGCGGAAATCAGCGTTCCGGCGTGGCCGATACCGATCCACCAAACAAAGTTGATGATGTCCCAGCCCCAGCCAACCGGAATCATGACGCCCCAAATGCCTACGCCCTTCGTAAACAGCAGACCCAAGGCGTAAAGCAGAAGCAAAACGCCGCATGATGAGATTGCGAACAGTACAAACCAAATCTTCGGGTGCGGCTTCGTGTCGACGATTTCCGCAATCTTATCCGTCAGAGAGGCATAGTCGTGCCCGTGTTCAAGCAGCGGGACCTTAGGCTCCAGGTCTCTTAATCTGACATCAGTGGTGGACATGTGCTACCGCGCCTTCCAATTCAGGATTCGGATTACGAAGCTTAGCCAGATACGTCGTTCGCGGACGCGTGCCCAAGTCGCCAAGAAGCGAGTAGTTGCGCGGTCCCGCCTTTAATTTAGCCACGCGGCTTTCCGGATCTTTCTGATTGCCGAATACTATCGCGCCGCCCGGGCATGCCTGCTCGCACGCGGTCACAATTTCGCCGTCGCGCACAGGCCGTCCCTCTTTCTTGGAATCGATTCGCGCCAGATTGATGCGCTGCACGCAGTACGTGCACTTTTCCATGACGCCGCGCGTACGCACAGTTACATCCGGGTTGTACATCATCTGCAAAGTCGGCGTTGTCTGATCGGAGTAATGGAAGAAGTTGAAGCGGCGTACCTTGTACGGGCAATTGTTCGAGCAGTACCGCGTGCCGATGCAGCGGTTGTAGACCATGTCGTTCAGGCCTTCATGACTGTGCACCGTCGCGGCGACCGGACACACAACCTCGCAAGGCGCGTTTTCGCATTGCATGCACGGAACCGGCTGGTGCACGACTTCCACTTCACCCGCGGCGTCGCCTTTGTAGTAACGGTCCACGCGAATCCAGTGCATTTCGCGGGACTTGATTACCTGATCCTTGCCGACAACCGGGATATTGTTCTCTGACTGGCACGCTATGATGCAGACGCCGCAACCCGTGCACTTGCTCAGGTCAATCGTCATGCCCCATTCGTTGCCGTCGTGCTCGAAACGTTTGTACATCGATTCGGCTTGCGTGGGCTCATGTCCGTGGTGCACATGCTTCGCGAAGTCCGGATGTTCTTTGAACTCGGCCAAAGTGCCCGTGCGTACCAGCGGACGATGTTCTTCGGTGATAACTTGATGCAACTCAGTGCGCGCAAACTGCGAGCCGCCACCAATCCGCTTCAACTGTGCACCCGGAGCAAACCACTGGGCATCCGCGGTGCGCACCGCATAGGCGTTATAGCCGGTATCGTTACCGACCTTGCCGGCGCGCGTGCGCCCATAGCCGAGATGCAGTGTCACAACGTGATCCGGATGGCCCGGTTGAATCCACACTTGTCCCTGCACTGATTTCTCGTTGACGGTAACTTCGACAACGTCGAAGTTGGAGAGCTTGTGATGTTCCGCCGTGTGCATTGAAACAAGAATGGCGTTGTCCCACGTGATGCGGGTTAGCGGCTTTGGCAGTTCCTGCAACCAACCGTTGTTTGTCCAGCGGCCGTCCCCAATCGTCGGATCAGGCTGGAACGAAACTTCAAGATCACTTTCCTGAACCGGCGTTTGCGGTTTTGCCGTTATGCCTGCCCGCACCGAAATGGATTTCGGTTGCATCGCGGTGCCGTCTACAATTCCCTTGGCGAGGGATTCGCGCCAGAACGTCTCAAAGTTCTCGGGGCGCTGCGTCTGCCAATATTGGCGCGTTACGTCGTACGCGGTACCGCCCTTGCCGAAAAGCGCCGCCATCAGCTCGTGCGCCGTCTTGCCGCCGTACAGCGGCGCAATCAGCGGCTGGATCAGGGAGACCGTTCCGTCGTATGCGCGGCAGTCACCCCAAGCTTCCAAATAATGCGCTTCTGGGATATGCCAATGGCAAAGATCCGCGGTTTCATCCAGATAAAGACCGAGGTGTATGCGGTGATTGACCTTCTCTAATGCTGTCGCGAATTCCAGATCCACTGGAGCGTCATAAACTGGGTTAACACCGAAAATGAACAGGGTGTCAACCTTGCCGTCGTTCATGTCTTGCACAAGGGTCCGAAGCGAACCCAATTGGTCTACGGGATCTACTTCTACAGACGCGGTATAGACACCGGTTGAGCCGGCGTTTCCAAGATTCTCATTGATGGCGTGCACGAT
>CALEZK010000070.1 GCA_937928585.1 uncultured bacterium
GGGACGATGACCGATTGGACGGTTGGCGCGGGGTCGTGGTCGGTGGTGGACGGGGTATTGCGCGAGGCGTATTCAGGCGCGGCGAACCATTACGTGTACAAGAACCAGCCGGAAGACGATATTTACCTTTGGTTCTCCTACAAGGGGAACACCTCGTTCACGGGGACGGACATACTTGCCGCAGACGAAGCAACGGCTTTCTGAATTTGTTCGCTTCGATCCATGCGAGCTGGAGTACATCCCCGAGGGGGACCGGTGGCGCGTGGCGGGTGCGGCTCGCGAGGCCGCTCTCCCTACCAGGGATGGGGAATCGATTACGCGTACGAATGACGATTATGTGCAGGAGCGCGATGACGATTGCGATTACTGGCCGGAGTGGAATGAATTGCAGGTTTGGTTTCGAGATGGCGCGTTCAATTGTAATCCTTTGGAACTCAGGCAGTTGCGCGGTGAACTGCTGGCGCGCGTGCTTGGCCCGCTGGACTTCCATGGGCCTGTCTTTATACACTATTGGTGTGGATGCCACGCATCCGTGACCCGTATCGCCGCATTGCTGCAATGCGCGGCGAAAGGCGCTGGGTCTCCGGGGCCGCTGCTGACACGCGGCCCACACAGTTAGGGCATTTCTTGGAGTCTCGATGTATCGCTCCCATTCGCGGGGGGCAGGAGTTGGGCCAGTTGCACGCTAACCGTACCTCAACCGTTTCGCGATTCGTCGCGACGCTGATTGCGGCATTCACCGCGTCATTCGCCTACGCGGATGATTCCATCCAGTTCAATCGCGATGTACTGCCCATCCTCGCAGGCAACTGTTTCCAATGCCACGGTCCGGACGCGGCAGCGCGAAAGCGCGACATCCGCTTCGACACCAAGGATGGTCTCTTCGGCGTCACCAGGGACGGCGCTAACCTTCTCGTCCCCGGCAAGCCCGACGAAAGCGAATTGTTCGCGCGCATCATCGATCCCGATGCGGATAACAGAATGCCGCCCGCGGATTCCAAACTGCACCTTTCCGAAAAAGACGTTCAGACGCTAAAAACCTGGATCGAGCAGGGGGCGGAATGGCAGGGGCACTGGGCATTCATCACGCCGCAGAAACCGGACCTGCCCGAAGTCAGCAACGCCGCATGGTGCGATAACGAGATCGACTATTTCATTCTACAAGCGCTCGACCGTGCCGGGCTTTCGCCTTCGGAAGAAGCGGACAGAGAAACGCTCATTCGCCGCGTCTCGCTCGACCTTACCGGACTTCCGCCAACACCCGCTGAAGTGGACGCGTTCCTTGCCGATACCAGCGAAAACGCCTACGAGAAAGTTGTTGATCGACTGCTGGCATCGCCGCACTTCGGCGAACGCATGTCGTTCATCTGGCTGGATGCCGCCCGCTATGCCGACACCAACGGCTACCAGCGCGACACCATTCGAATCATGTGGCCCTGGCGCGATTGGGTAATTCAGGCTTTCAACGACAACATGCCATACGACCAGTTCGCCGTCGAGCAACTCGCTGGCGATCTGCTGCCCAGCGCAACGCTCTCGCAAAAGGTTGCAACCGGTTTCAACCGCAACCATCGCATCAACGGCGAAGGCGGAATTATCCCGGAAGAGTATGCGGTCGAATACGTCGCCGACCGCGTCAGTACCACCAGCATGGCGTTCATGGGACTCACCATGGAATGCGCTCGCTGCCACGATCACAAGTTCGATCCCTTTAGCCAGAAAGAATTTTACGAACTCTACGCCTTCTTCAATCAGGTGCCCGAAGAAGGCAAAGGCGCGGAGCGCGGCAACGACGTACCCTTGGTCGAAGTGCCCACGCCGGAACAGGCCGCGCGCAAGGCCAGCCTTACCGCAAGCCTCGCCGCTTTGGAAACGCAACTCTCCGGACCCGACGCGCGTTTGGATGCCGCGCAAGCCGAATGGGAATCCACCCTCGGCCAGAAGTTCGCCGCACTCGATTGGCAACCGATCGCCTTCGCGAGCATCGAGGCCAAGAATGGATCAACCCTCGCGCAACAGGAAGACAAATCCGTCCTGGTCTCCGGCACGAATCCGGAACAGGAAGTGTACACGCTTAGCTTCGACGTGCCGCGCAATGTCGGCTCTTTCAAGTTGGAAGTGCTCACCGATCCCGCGCTGCCCGAGTCCGGCCCCGGTCGTGCGGGAAATGGCAACGTTGTGCTGACTGGATTCGACATTGAACGCATCGCTGCAACGGGTCAACCCGAGCCGATTCGCGTAGCCGAGGCTTTTGCCGACTACTCACAACAGAAAGACGGCGGTAATTACGGCATCCGCAACGCTATCGACGCCGATCCCGCCACGGGCTGGGCCACCGGCTCCTTCGAAAAACGGGAAAAACGCACGGCGATCTTCGTACTTGATGAAGCAACCATACTCAACCCGGGCGACCGCGTCACCCTGAGACTGCGGCATGAATCGCCCTTTGCAAACCACACGATTGGCCGCTTTCGGATTTCGCACACACCGTCCCGCGAAATCGCGCAGTGGACGAAGAAAAAACTCGGCACCTGGCATTTCCTCGGCCCGATAAAAATGGAAGGCCAGCCGTCCAGCTTCCTCGAAACCGTTCTGCCCCCGGAATCCGGTTACGATCCCGCGCGCACCTACGGTGACGAGTCGCTGCGCTGGGTCGATAAACCCGAGTGGACCGACGGTCAAATCATCCGCTTCGAAACCAAAGAACCCTCGGTGCATTACATCCATCGCACCATTGAAGTTGAAGTCTCAACATCAATCACGCTTTCCCTGGGCAGTAACGACGCGATAAAAGTCTGGATCGACGGACAGGATCGCCTTGCAAATAATGTCGGCCGATCCGTTGCGCCCGATCAGGAAAAACTCACCCTCTTCCTCGAAGAGGGCACACACGACATCCTTATCAAAATCTCGAATCATGGTGGAGAGACCGGTTACTACTTCCGCCTTGTTGATGATGCCGGCCAGGGTCTCCTCGCGATGATGGATTTGCTCGAAACGCCCGCCGCGGAGCGCAGCCCCGATCGGCAGCAACAAATCACGACGTTGTTCCGCGAACGCGATTCCATCTGGCGCGCGACACGGCAGGAACTCTCCAGTGTCCGCAGCGAACTCGACTTGCTGAATAAATCAATCGTCACGACGATGGTGATGGCGGATCGCGAAACTCCGCGCGACACCTTCCGCCTCGTTCGCGGCGCATACGACAAACCTGACACGACAGAGAAACTCGTTCCCAGCACGCCCGCATCTCTCGGCGAGATGGACGAATCGCTTCCAAAGAACCGGCTGGGCTTCGCAAAGTGGCTCGTTGATCCCAAGCACCCGCTCACCGCGCGCGTGCGTGTCAATCACTATTGGCAGATGTATTTCGGTCGCGGCATCGTGAAGACCAGCGAAGATTTCGGCACCCAGGGCGCCGCGCCCACCCATCCCGATCTGCTCGATTGGCTTGCGACGAATTTTGTCGAGAGTGGCTGGGACGTCAAGGCGATGCACAAGAAAATTGTCACCAGCGCCACGTATCGCCAGCAGTCGCGCATATTGCCCGAACACACCGAAAAGGATCCCGCAAACCTCCTGCTGGCGCGTATGCCGCGCGTGCGACTGCCAGCCGAGATCGTGCGTGACCAGGCCCTCGCCGCAAGCGGCCTGCTGAACCCGCAAATCGGCGGGCCTTCCGTGAAACCGTATCAACCCGGCGATCTCTGGTCCGCGCTCACGTTCCAGAATATGGATGAATACGACACCAACTTCTACGTGCAGGATACCGGCGACAAATTGTATCGGCGCGGACTCTACACCTATTGGA
>CALEZK010000071.1 GCA_937928585.1 uncultured bacterium
CGTCTCCGGCGTTGGTATGTTCGGCGATGGCGGGATCCATGGAAGACTACACTCGCTGAAGAGTCGCTCCGGGGCCCAACTGTCCAACGCGTTCACACTTACCGAAAGCGTCAGGTCACGCAACTCCGTATCGCGCAGATACAATGCGATCTCGCCCATAGTCATGCCGTGCCGAACCGGGACAAGCCCCCAGCACACCATACTGTCGCTTGAAGCGGCAAGCGGCCCCTCCAGAATCGACCCGCCAATCGGATTCGGTCGATCGAGCACCAGCACCGGCACCTTGGCCGCCGCACAGGCCTTCAGGCAGGCCTTCATCGTTGCCGGATAGGTATAGAAACGCGCGCCAACATCCTGCAGATCGATTACGAACACGTCGACCCCCGCCAATTCATCGGGCAAGGGCGCGGTTCGTTTTCCATATAGGCTCACGACGGGGATCTTCGATTCCTGCTCGCTAACAGCCCCCCCCGCCTCTGCTTGTCCGCGTATGCCATGTTCCGGGCTGAACAAACGAACTATCTTGACATTCGGAGCAAGCGCGAACACGTCGAGGATGTGTCTGCCCAACTGATCCACGGCAGCGTGATGCGTCAGCAAAGCAACGCGCTTTCCACGCAGATCGCGAAAATCTTCACGGACCAATCGATCCAGACCGCAATGCGCATTGGTGGATTTTGGGTAATAAAGCTTGCCGACCGCGGTATGGAAAACCTTGCGTAGGGATTCGTTGTCCCGCCTATCGCGTGACGGATGGCAGGTGTTGCTCAGCAAAATGACAAAGCGATTGGCCTTGCGATCGATCCAAACGCTGGTTCCGGTCCAGCCGGCGTGTCCCATCGCATCGCGCGCAGGCAGAAATCCAAAATTCTTCGTTGGCCATGCATCGAGCTGCCAACCAAGCCCCTGCCAGGGCCAGGCCGCAGTCGCTCCGACTTTCGCCATCGCGGCAACGGTTTCAAGTTTCAAAATCTGGCCCGCCAAAAGGGCGCGCGCATACCGTGCGATGTCACTGGCCGTACTGAAAAGGCCGGCGTGCCCTGCTACTCCTCCTACCGCATACGCGTTCTCATCGTGGACCTGCCCAATCATGACCTTGCCACGCCACTCCGAGTTTTCGGTCGCCGCGCAATTCACCACCCATTCGGCAGGCGGGTTGAATGCAGTGCGCGTCAGCTTAAACGGCTCGAAGATGCGTTGCCGGCAAAAGGCGTCGAATTTTTGCTTTGAAGCCAGTTCCACAATCCGGCCCAGGATCATGTAGCCAACATCTGAATACAGCCAACGCGTCCCGGCAGGCCAGCTCAATGG
Organism: uncultured bacterium; assembly: GCA_937928585.1. GTDB lineage: Bacteria > Hydrogenedentota > Hydrogenedentia > Hydrogenedentales > SLHB01 > JABWCD01. The sequence goes on from CALEZK010000071.1 coordinate 1,312, forward strand.
CATCGCGGCGTATCGCTCCAGCATGCCGTCGATTGTGTTTGAGTCTTTATAAAACGGCCGCCCGGGGTTCAGGCCCGCGGTATGGGTGATGCAATGACGAACGGAGATCGTGCTGAATGCGGGAATGGGCAGGAAATCGGTTACGGGCGCATCCAAATCAACCACGCCATCCTGATTCAACAACAAGATCGCGGTAGCAGTTGCCATCACTTTTGTAACCGAAGCCAAATCGTAGAGCGTATCCGGTTCGGCGGGTAACACCGCAGGCACGGTTTGCCTTGATCCGACGGCGATATGCGCATGCGTGTGTTCAAGATCGCCGACATATGCTACTGCACCCGGCGCCTTGGCCTTCTCCACTGCATCTTCAAGCGCGACGCGAATCTGATCGGACAACGGGCTGTTCACGTAAGAGTTTCCTCGGTGATGATCGGTTGAATGTCCTGAATATACGCGGGATGCATGGGTAAGGGACTACCGCCCTCTACGGAACGACACGTCATCACCGCGCGTACGCGCGCCACTTGTGCGCCATCGCTCACCCGCACCAATTCAAAATGCCGCACTGCGTGGCCGCCGTCTACGTTTGAGAGCCACGAAGTAATATCAAGCGAATCGCCAAAGACTGCAGACTGTCGATAGTCGATTCGGAATTCGGTATACGCAAGCGCAAAGCCGCTCGCGCGCATGCGTGCCTGGGTCCAACCGAATGCCGCATCCGTTTCCACCGCGCAATCTTCCGCGTAGGCAAGGTAAACGGAATTATTCACGTGTTGCGCTGGATCTATGTCACGCCACTCCACGCGTCGCCGTTGGGTAAATGAACTGGCGGGACTTGACGGCGCCGAGGGGAAACTTTCGCGGGGCTTATATGGAAGATCTGGGTCTACCAGGGCGTCGCGAATTTCCGCCGGGATTCGCGCGGGTCTTCCCGTAGTAGTATCGATATAGGCCCAGTCCGTTTCCGCGCGCGCAACGATGACATCATCTCGAACACGACGAAGTTCGTATGCGCGCTTGGACATGGACGCCCGCATGTCCTGCACCCACGTACGAACACAGACCGCATCGCCATATCGCAACGGCTCGAGGAAAGCGATTTTTGTATCGCGCACCAACCAGATTCGACCCTGCGCGGCATACCATTCACCGCCAAACCCAGCGTCTGCACTGGCGTCCATAGCCGTTTCCTGAATGTACCTCAGGTAGTTGGTGTAATAAACCGTTTCATACGCGTCGCACTCGTAATGCCGCACGCGAAATGTCCGTTCAAACTGGTGCGCCATACCGTTAAGAAAACGCCTTGATACCGGTGAGCTCGCCGCCGACGATCAGGGCGTGTATGTGTTCCGTGCCTTCGTACGTGATAACCGTTTCCAGATCGACCATGCGTCGCATGATGTGTCTTGTTGTCATGATTCCGTTTGCACCGAGAAGCTCGCGGCAAGTCCGCACGATCTCAATCGCCTTTCGGCAGTTGTTCATTTTCGCGAGCGAAACATGCACCGGCTCAAGTTGATCGGCCGATTTCAGTTCACCGAGCCTGCGCGCAATCAACTGCATTGCCGTGAGCTCTGCGGTCATCCATGCAAGTTTGTATTGAACCAGTTGATGGCTCGCCAGGGGCTTCCCATCAAACTGCGGCCGCGCCGTCAGATACGCGATGGTTTCGTCGAGACTCGCCTGGGCCGCGCCAATGACGCCCCAGGCTATGCTGTAGCGCGCCTGGTTGAGACACGCCATCGCGGCACCAAGCGAACGTGCGCCGGGAAGAATCGCAGAGGCGTCGAGCTTAACGTCATGAAACAGTATCTCCGCGGACTCGCTCGTCCGAAAACTTACTTTGCCCTTTATAGGCCTCACTTCAATGCCGGGTTGATTCAGCTCGACGAGAAATCCTGTTACGCGCCCCTCGAGTTTCGCCCATACCACCGCGACATCGGCGATAGTCGCGTTGGTGGCCCAACGTTTGTGGCCATGAAGCCGATATTCACCGGCCGTTGCCACCGCTACAGTCTCCATCGCGCTCGGATTGCTGCCGAAGTGTGGTTCGGTCAATGCGAAACAGCCGATGGCTTCCAGTTTCGTGAGCGGGCCGAGCCATCGATTCTTTTGTTCTTCGGAGCCGAACATTTTGACGGGATGAACGACGAGACCTCCTTGCACGCTCATAATGCTGCGCAAGGTGGAACTCCCCCGCTCCAACTCGCGCATGGCAACGCCGTAGGCAATTGGATCCGGCGATTCACCGGCAATGAGATCCAGAATGCCCAAACGCGCAAGACCATCTTTGAGATGCCGCGGCGCTTCTTCGCGATCATGATACTCGGCGATACAGGGCAGCACCTCTGCATCCACAAACGCGCGCGTGCGCGCGGCGACTTCGCGCTGCGCGGCAGTCAACTCCGCATCGAGGTTGTACAAGTCGGTCTTATTGGGGGACTCGTTCATGAATGGATACCCTGTGTGGCCGCAATCATAATCGAAAGCCGACTCCGGTCATAAAAACCGGTGACTAGGGCCGCGGCCGTTTTTCGGCTGAGGCAAGCAGCTCCCGAAAGGCGGCAACGTCGCGCAGGCTGGAAAAATCCTCGTCTTCACGGGCGATGCGCGCGATCGCAACGTCCGCGGGAGCAAGCGAAACAGCCTCTTTCAGTAGCGCCACGGCGGCGACGTTCTCTCCGGCAAGCGCAGCGGCGCACGCAAGGTTGTACGGCGGAAGCCACGAATCCGGCCGCAGTGCGCGGGCCTTTTCAAACATCGCGCTTGCCGTATTCCCCTCTTTCAGCCGTTGCGCACAGAGTCCCGCTTGTATGTGCGCGGAGAAATGGTCCGGCGTCGCGTCGAGCACTTTTCGATAGTGCACCAATGCTTCCGCATACGCGCCTTGCAGGTAATACAAATCTGCATAGGCGTTGTGTGCGCGCGGCATCGCGGGATCGGCCTCGATAGCGCGTGCATACCATGCGCTCGCTTCTTCGTGTTTTCCTTCCTGCAATGAGAGGAACCCAAGAATGACCATGGCTTCAACCAAATGCGGCGCATGCGCCAGGGCCAGTTCGCAATGTTCTCGCGCTTTCGCAGGGTCCTTCTGCCGGACCGCAACCACGCCCAACATATAAAGCACGCGCGCCTGGGCGGGATCGGTTTCGAGTGATCGGCGATACTCCGCCTCCGCATCCGCAAGTCGATTCTGCCGCATGAGCACAAGCCCCAAAACGTTGCGAGCGGTCACATGACCCGGAGCCTGCGCCAACACTTCACGCAAGAGTTTCTCCGCAACGGCAAACTCGGAGCGCTGTGCGGCATGGCGTGCGTCTTCGAGCTTAGCGTACAGCGCGAGTCCGTCTTTCGGATCCATTCCACTGGCATCGGCGCGCGCTCGGTCGGTTGCGACATAGCCCATGGCGCGCAAGGCATCGAGTGTTTCCCGATCGAGGGGATTTGACGCTTTACCCCGCGCGAACTTGGCGGAATCGTCGATCAGGGATTGCAGCATCGCATCCATCTCTGCGTTCACCGCATCCGACGCGCTAACTAGATTGGTAAGCTCTTTCGGATCCTTGTCGAGATCATAGCGTTCCGGTTTTGGCGCGCGAATCCACTTCATCCGGTTCGCGCGCACGGCATACAGCGGCGCCATCCCGAAGCCCACCTCTGAAAGTAGCGATTCAGCATACTGCGGTCGCTGTAACGGCGGCGCCTCGAGGCCGCGCAGTGCCTGGGACAGATCAATACCCTGCACTTGGGTTGTATCCGAAATGCCTGACAGCGCGCGCAGCGTGGGGAAAATATCGATGCAACTCGCCGGGCCCTTATAACGACCCGGCGAAAGGGCGCCGGGGTACCGCACAATGAGCGGCACGCGAATCGTCGCGTCGTAAACGAATATTGCGTGTGTCTTCTCCCCGTGCTCCCCAAGACTCTCTCCGTGGTCTGCGGTGAGTACCGAGATTGTGTTATCGAATTTATTGTTTGCTTTCAGCCACCCGACCAGTTGACCGACCGCTTCGTCTACTTGAGCGATCTCTGCATCGTAGAGTGTTGGCAGGAGGTGACGTTTCGCATATCGAGATTCATACGGCTGATGCGGATCGAAAAAGTGCACCCACAGGAAGAAGGGCGCATCGGATTTGGCGCCAACCTGTTCCAGCCAGGCAATTGCCTTTTCCGCGGTGCGATTCGCAGGACGGTCGCGAATCATAAAAAGGCGCGGTTCGTCTTCCGCCCAAAGTGCGTCGTCGTACACGTCGAAGCCCTGTACAAGATTGTAACGCCGCCCCAGCACCACTGCGGAAACAAACGCACCGGTACGATAGCCATGATCTTTCATTGCTTCGGCCAGCGTCCAGTGCTCATCTGCCAGCATGTACGCACCGTTATCACGCACGCCGTGCGCCGGAGGTAACAACCCCGTCATGATGGAAGCGTGCGCAGGCATCGTGATTGGCGCGGTGGTCGTCGCATCATCGAAAAGCACGCCTTCGTCCGCCAACGCATCAATATTCGGCGTCCTGGCCAGCGCATACCCGTAGCAGCCCAATCGGTCCGCCCGCAGCGTATCCACAGTAATCAGCAGCACATTAGGCCGCGCCGCCGCCTCCACCACCCCAGCAGCAAACACCAACCCAATCAAAAAAACCGCATATCTCACCGCACGACCATACATCCCCCTACTCTAGGATGCTGCCGCCGAACAATCAAACTACGGATAAGTCGAGCGTCGATGAAATGCCTACACTTGGACGGCTAATCTCTCGCCTCCGCGTGCGCTTTCCGCATTAGATCGCGCAAAAGGTCCTTGTGTTTTTCGATATCGCCCTTTCCTACTCGAATTCGATAGCGCCCCCATTGATTGTCATATTCCATGACGTCAATTCCAGCTTCTTCCAATATATTCTGGATTTCTTCCGATTTTGTGAGCCTAGGCTCGAATCTAACCCATTCTTTTTTGGGCCGAAAGGTGACAAGATTATCTGGCTGGCCACTCTTGGTCGCAAGACCAATATAAAATTTGTTGTATTTCAGGGTAAGCTCAGGATCGATTTCATTCACCAGCCCTAAAAGGGAGTCTGTAATCTCCAGAGTATGCCGAGTTCCTTTTTTCTCCCAATACGATCTATCCGTAACCTCTTTACTGTCCTCATCCTCGTCAACAAGTCCGAGGCGCATTTCGTTCAACACGGTTGTGAAAATAAGGGATACTTGGTCGCCAAGTTTAAATGCCTGCATTTGAATCGCAACTAGGGGAATGAATCCATTGAACAAATTCACGACGTTGAGAAACCGACTCGTTATTTCTTCCGCTACCAGTACCGCTGTGTGTTCATATTGCGGGTAACGTTTTCTTTCGATATCCCAGTATTCAATAGTGCGAATAATATGAGATTCATCGGACTTGCCGAGTTGGATTTCAATCTCATAACGTCGGTTTGCATCCGAATCTTGGCACAAAAGATCAAGTCGTCCGCCTTGTGGATGAACCCGCTCTCTATCCTTTAGAACGAGGTCGCCGAGTCCAAGAAGTGATGGATCTTCCGCAATACGCTCTTGGACCCACTTCTCATTAAACTCAGGTTGCGTTTTCAAAAAAATTCTTTCGGGTTTGGCATACCTCAGGTTACCCATCGATGACTCCCTTGCTGATCGTAAGTTCTGCAGATTCTCGACAATTTTCTAACCCTACCACAACTGTGGTACATCTGCCGACTTATGTTCGCGATGCGGTGCAATTCGTGCACGTGGCTTTGCGGGCACGTGTCGCAAAGGCGCTTTTTATTTGTGTCCGATGCATGAAATGCATCTGTGGGCTGCGGTCCGCAACGTTGAGCGCAATCCCTTGTCGGCAGGCCTTGTGCCGTGCACCGAGGAATACCGCTGGTCAAGCGTGGCGGCCCATTGCGAATTACGGCAGGATGGCCTACTATCGAAGGAGTTTCCTCCGCCTGGCGCGGTACAGGACCGGCCGGAAT
>CALEZK010000072.1 GCA_937928585.1 uncultured bacterium
GGGTATGCCCGTGTAGATGATCAGCACATCGCGCAGGCTGCGCATGCTGAAAAATAGGAGAAAGAACACGAGCAGCAAGGTGAGTGGGACAATGATGGCGAAACGAAGTTGCGCGCGCTGTAGGTTCTCGAACTGCCCGCCCCAATCGATGATGTAACCCTCAGGTACCTGCACCTGCTCGGCGATCCGGCGTTGCGCCTCGGCTACGAAGGAACCCACGTCGCGTCCGCGCACGTTGGTCTGCACGCGAATCAGGCGGCGGCCCCACTCACGGTTGATCGTCGCGGGGCTGTCGGTCACCGCGATGTCTGCGAGCTGTGACAATTCGAGCACCGCGCCAGATTCCGTCAGCACGGGCAATTTCGACAATTGTTCCATGTGTTGGCGATAGGCGTCTTCGAGTCGAAGCACCAGCGGAAAGACGCGTTGGCCCTCAAACACGGCGCCTACGTCAATTCCACCAAGCGCGTCGATGTTGTTCAACACTTCGTCGGAAGACACTCCGTGACGTGACGTGAGCGTCGGATTCACGCGAACCCGTAAAGTGGGCTGCCCGGTGATTTGATCGGTCGAGATGTCATCGGCGCCGTCGATGGTCAGCAATACGCGTTGCACTGCGTCGGACACTTTCACTAGTTCGTCAAAATCATCGCCGTAGATTTTGATGCCGACATCGGAACGAATGCCCGCGGCCATTTCGTTCATGCGCATCTCGATTGGTTGCGTATAGGCGATGTTGAGTCCAGGCAAGTCGCGAAGCTTTTCTTCGATTTTCGCCACCAATTCCGCCTGGGTGCTTGCGCGCTTCCATTGGTCGCGCGGATGCAGCGTCATGAAAATATCGGTCAACTCCGTGCCCATCGGATCGGTGGCTACTTCTGCCACGCCGATGCGGCTCCACGCGTACTTGATCTCGTCGGGAAACTCATCCAACAGCAATCGCTCGATGCGCGTGTTGTATTCCGTCGAAGTTTCGATAGAAACGCCTGCCAGACGGATCACGTTAGCAACGAGCGACCCTTCTGCTAGCCGCGGCGTAAACTCGGTGCCGAGATTCAGTGCCAGCCATGCCGCCAACACGAGCAGCACTGCCGTAGCTGCCACCGCAAGCCATCGGATACGAAGGGTAATGCGCAACAATCGCGCATATGCCCTCGTGAGGAGGTGGGCGATACCTGCACGCTCCGGGCGCGCATTGCGCGGCAACCCATAGTATGAAAGAACGGGTGCAAGGAATATCGTGATAATAATTGTAGCGACAAGCGCGAGCATGAAGGTCAATGCCATCGGGCGAAACATTTTCCCTTCAATGCCTTCTAACGCAAGGATCGGCACGAACACTATTAGCGTGATGAAAATGCCGAACGTGATCGGCCGTACAATTTCTTGCGTGGACATGAGAATCACGTCGATTCTCTCTTTCGGGGTAAGAAGTCGTCCAAGCGCCTGCTGCTTTTCGCGCAAGCGTCGCAGGTTAATTTCAGTAACGACTACGCCGCCGTCCGCGATCATCCCGAAGTCAACGGCGCCAAGACTCAACAGACTTGCCGCGATGGCCATCTCGTACATCCCCAAGACGACAAAAAGCATCGCGAGCGGAATCGTCAGCGCGACGATAAAACCCGCCCGTAGATTGCCCAGTAGAATAAAAAGAACAACAACGACAAACAGAGCCCCAAGCAGCAGGTTGCTTTTGACGGTACCGATAACCTGTGCGACCAGTTCGGTGCGGTCGTACACCACGTCAAGAATAATGTCCTCAGGCAGCGCACGTGCCGCCAGCGCGAGCCGTTCGCGTAGCTGAGCGGTAACCTCATTGCTGTTTTCGCCGAGCAGCATAAATCCGAGGCCCAGCACAGCCTCGCCCTGCCCTTGAAATGTAACTGCGCCGCGCCGGATTTCGCGGTCGAGCTTCACATCCGCCAAGTCACCCACGCGAACCGGCACACCCTCATGCGCGCGGATGACAATGTCTTTGATTTCCTGAATCGTCGCAACACGGCCCAAACCGTGCACGAGTAACGATTCGCCCGAACGCTGGACTTGCCCGCCGCCCGCGTTGCGGTTGTTTCGCTCAAGCGCAGCCCGCAGTTCGCTCATGCGAATGCCATACTTGATAAGCGCATCCGGCAACGCGACGACGTGAAATTGTTTTTCGTCGCCACCCCAGGAATTAACTTCCGCAACGCCCGACACTTTCAACAACTCGGGCTTAACAACCCAGTCGTGAAGTTCTCGAATGTCAGCAAGTGTGCGGTCCGGGTTGTCCGAACGCAGCACATAATGGAGCACTTCCCCTAGGCCCGTGGCGATCGGGCCCAATTGCGGGCGGCTGATTCCCTCGGCGAGTTCAACGGTATTTAAGCGTTCCGAAATAAACTGGCGCGCATCGTACACACTCACGCCGTCGCGGAAAACCGCAACAACCTGGCCATAGCCAAACTTTGAAACCGACCGAACTTCGTCCAATCCCGGCAAGCCGGAAATCGCAAGTTCGATTGGCAATACAATTTGCTGTTCGATCTCAGCCGCATTCAGCGCGGGGACCGTGCAATTAATCTGCACCTGAATCGGTGATGTATCCGGAAAGGCGTCAATAGGAAGCTCAAACAATCGCCAAACGCCCATGCCCGCCGCAAGGGCGAACAAGAGGACCATCAACAAACGATTTCGAAGCGCGAACTCAACAAGCTTTTCGAGCATGCGTGATTACACTCAGTGATCCGTGCAGCCTGCTCCGAGGCGGCCCTTGAGCAGTTCCGATTTCACCACATAACTGCCTTGCGTTACGATGCGGTCCTCTGCCGCGAGTCCTGCCAACACGATCACCCGTCCGTCGCTCGCCGCGCCAAGTTCGACCGGGAGCGTTTCATATAAATCCTCTTCCAGCTTGCGAAAAACCACCGGCCGGCCATCAACATCCTGAATCGCGGCTTCCGGCACGCTCACGCCCGCACTCGCGATCGCACCGCTTAGCGTGACGCGGCCAAATAGACCGTCCTTCAACATGCCTTGCGGATTCGCCAGGAGAGCGCGCGCCTTGATCATGCGCGTCTGTGGATCAATCGACGCGGCGATCCATTCCACTTTGCCGTCAAACGAGACTCCGGGATACGCTTCAAATCGCGCACTGATTCTTGTGCCGACGGGCACCGCAGCGATTTGGTTTTCGGCTATGGAAAACTCCATCCACATGGTAGACAAATCCGCGATCCGGAATAGCGCATCTTCGGCATGCACGGCTTTTCCGCGTGTCGCATTGCGTTGGACTATCGTGCCCGAGAAGGGCGCGCGCACAGGCAACGTGGGCGTGTCCGTTTTGTCGCTCAAAACCGCCGCGACTTCATCTTTCGTTAGGCCCAGCGTGAGCAAATGCTGGCGCCCTTCTTCAATTGCGCTCTGGTGTACCGAAACCGCAGCCTGCGCATTCTCTAAATCCTGACGCGGCGAAATCTTGCGCTGGTATAAATCCTGTTCGCGCGCAAGTGTTTGGCTGGCAAGCCGCGCTTCTGCCTGCGCTTGTTGAATCTCGCGGCGCACGGAAGCTATTTCCGACGAGCGCACATTGGTTAGAATCTCACCCACTTCGACGGTCTGCCCAACGTCCTTGAGTACGTCGAGCAGCACGCCTTCTGCAAGCGGCGTGATGTCCGCAAGTTGATTGCGATTGAATGTAACCTGACCGAGAAATTGCGTCGCCGACGCACCGGCTGCGGAAACCGGCGAGCTTGTCGCCACGCCAGCTTTGTCTGTCGATTCGCTGGATGCAAAACGAACCTTTATCCCTTTGCCAACGGGAAGATTCGCCACGACTTCCGGCCTACAGTTGCCGCATTCGACCTCTGGCAGGTTGTGTTC
>CALEZK010000073.1 GCA_937928585.1 uncultured bacterium
AGGGTATGGGGTATCGCGCGACGATTGAGAAACCAATCGGCAATGGCATTGGCAGTGTCGATGTAGCCTTAGAAAAGGATGCGCGTTCGATTGCCTGCGAAATTACGGTTAGCACTTCCGTCGAACACGAGTGCGCCAACATTCAAAAGTGTTTAGACGGCGGGTACGAATATGTGGTTGTCGTGAGCCCTGACACTTCGAAACTGCGCGTCATACAGACTCGTGCGGAAAGCTTGCTCTCCCCTGACAAACTGGCGCAAGTGAAGTTTCTGACGCCGGAAGCGCTTTTTGAATTCGTGGAAGAACTAGAAGCCGATGCCGCCGGGACCGAGAAAACCGTTCGAGGATACAGGGTTAAAGTGAACTACAAAACCTCAGCCGACGGCGAGAAAGCCGCGCGAAAGCGGGCGGTATCCCAGGTCGTTGTTGGTGCGCTCAAACGGCTACGTGGTAAGGGGAAATCGTAGCCCAGCTAACCTTGACGTTTGGTTTAATCGCGCTATACTGATTTCTGAATAACCCAACAGGAATCATGGCGATGCAAACAATAAAAACAATTTCTTATACCGTCCGGTTAGAACCGACCGAGGAAGGGGGATACTTTGTATCGGTGCCAGCTTTGCCTGGCTGCGTTACGCAGGGAGAATCGGTCGAGGAAGCATTGGCGATGGCGGCGGATGTGATCAAGGTCTGGATTGAATCATTGGTAAAGGACGGCGAAGCCATTCCAACGGAAGTTTTGGGTGCAGGGACAGCCATGTCGTATCGGGTCGATGTGCCAATGAACGCATGAGTCGATTGCCGACGCTCACGCCTCGACAAGTAGTAGTCGCCCTTAAACAAGCTGGTTTTGCCGAAGTCACCCAGTCCGGCAGTCACCTGATCCTCAAACATCCCGTCTCGAAACGCCGATTACCCGTCCCAATTCACGCCAAGGATCTGAAACGACCGTTGTTGCGGGCGATAATTAGGCAAGCGGGCCTGACCGTCGACCAGTTTCGCGACCTAATCTGATATATCAGATTGTCTAAAGCTTCGAACCTCGCCTTTCAGCGGGGCCTGTTTGATTCAGCTTTGCCAGTCCTTGCCCAACACCGGTTGCGATGTATAATACCAGCCAAAGAGCGCATACCTGCGGTACTCACGGGAGAACCGTTCGATGAATCAGAAAAAAGTCGCGATTCCTGTCGCCAAGCGGGTGGGTGTCTGGATTCGGGTATCCACCGAAGACCAAGCGCACGGTGAAAGCCCCATACACCACGAGCAGCGGGCTCGCTACTATTCCCAGTCCAAGGCTTGGGAGGTTGTAGAGGTCTACCATCTTGAGGGCGTGAGCGGGAAAGCGGTCAGTGACCACCCTGAGACCAAGCGGATGCTCGCCGATGTGAAGAGGGGTCATATCACCGGCCTTATTTTCTCAAAGTTGGCTAGGTTAGCCAGAAACACTAAAGAACTGCTTGAGTTCGCGGATTTTTTCCGATCAGTCGATGCCGACCTCATCTCCCTTCAGGAATCGATCGATACCTCAACTCCTGCCGGGCGTCTTTTTTACACAATGATTGCGGCTATGGCTCAGTGGGAACGCGAAGAGATCGCGGAACGAGTTGCGGCGTCAGTGCCGGTTCGTGCCCGTCTTGGGAAGTCCTTGGGGGGTCAGGCACCATTTGGGTACCAATGGAAGAATGGTGAACTTATTCCCGATCCGACGGAAGCACCCGTCCGCCGCCTTGTTTACGAGCTATTCCTCCAACATCGACGTAAGAAAACTGTCGCCCGTATCTTGAACGATGCCGGACACCGCACGCGAAACAAAGCCAAGTTCTCGGACACCACGGTAGGCCGTTTAATCCAAGATCCAACCGCCAAAGGTGTTCGTCGCGCCAACTATACCAAGAGTCTCGGAGACGGCAAGCAATGGCAGATTAAGCCGGAATCAGAGTGGGTATTGCATGAGGTGGAGGCAGTAGTATCGGAAGAGCTTTGGAACCAATGTAATGCAATTCTCAATGCGCGAAGCGGCAAGCCGAAGCCCGGTAAACGTCCTGTCCACCTTTTTGCCGGTCTGGTGACTTGCTATTGCGGCAAAAAGATGTACGTCCCGTCCAATACCCCAAAATATGTCTGCCAAGAGTGCCGGAACAAAATCCCGGTTGTGGACCTTGAGGGCGTTTACCATGACCAACTGCAGGGTTTTCTTTTGTCACCGGATGACTTACACCAATACGTGGCCGAAGCTGAAACCACCGTCCGTGACCAAGAAGCTTTGGTCACATCGTTGATTCAAGAAAAGCGGAAACTGGAACAAGAAATCGATACCTTGTTCGACCTCCATCGAGACGGCCAAATCCCCTCCCAAGGTTTTGGCGCTCGGTACCAACCGCTTCAAGACCGAGTTGATCAAATCCAAGAAGAGGTTCCACGTCTTGAAGCGGATATCGATTTCCTAAAGGTGAACTTACTTTCCAGCGACCAAGTTCTATATGAAGCCCGGACTCTTGCTGACCGCTGGGTGAAGTTGAACGGCCTGGAACGCCGACAAATCGTGGAAAACATTACCGATCAAATAGTTATCGGTAAAGACGACATCACGATAAACCTCCACTACCTTCCGGTTTCTCCAGAATTGATGGCAACAAGTCAACGCAACTTCAGGGGTTCATTGCGACGATAAGCATGAAGCGGCTGGGAAAGGTGACGGCGTATTGCGCGCGTCGAATATGGACCAGGCCTTCCTCCAAAGGTTGCCGCAACACTTCGAGTGCGCTGCGATTGAACTCCGGCAGTTCGTCAAGAAAGAGTACGCCGTGGTGCGCGAGGCTGACTTCGCCGGGGATGGGCGCCTGACCCGCGCCGCCGCCACTGATAGATACCGTGGTCGATGTATGGTGCGGCGCGCGAAACGGGCGTTGCACGATTAGCTTGCCCTTTTCCTTCACGCCGTTCGCCACGCTGTAGATCCGCGTGGTTTCGAGTGCTTCGTCAAACGTCATCGTCGGCAAGATGCCGGGCAATCGCGCTGCAAGCATGGTCTTGCCAGTTCCCGGCGGGCCGATCATCAGCATGTTGTGCCCGCCCGCTGCGGCGACAGTCAACGCGCGTTTTACGGCTGCCTGTCCCTTGACGTCGGTGAGATCGGGGATGTCGCGCTGGCTCTGCGCGATGACATCGTCAATGTCGGTGCGATACGGCATGATCTCAACACGGCCCGACATGAAACCGCAGGCCTCGCTCAGCGTTGTAACGGGAATGACTTCGATCCCCGGCACCACGCCCGCCTCCTGGGCGTTGGCCTCTGGCAGTATGATGCCCTTACATCCTTCTTCGCGCGCGGCAATGGTCATGGTAAGCGCGCCTTCCACGGGCCGCAGCGATCCGTCGAGCGCAAGCTCGCCCGCGACGGCGTAGTGCGCCAGCATGTCGCCCGGCACGCGGCCATCCGCGGCGAGCAGGCCAATCGCTATAGGAAGATCGTAGGCACTGCCTTCCTTGCGGACGTCCGCCGGCGCCAGACTGACGACGATGACCCCGCGCGGAAACCGAAACCCGGAGTTGATGATCGCCGAGCCGACGCGTTCCCGGCTTTCCTTTACGGCGAGGTCAGCGAGTCCGACCATGGTGAACTTGTACTGTCCCGGGTGAATATCGACTTCGACGAGAAGCGGGTATGCATCCACCCCGAGTACCGCGCATGATTTCACCCGCGCCAGCATCCGCTATTCATCCCCTTGCAGCATTACACAGTTACACCGTGGCGCATGGTAGAGGCTGGGAGATGCAACGT
>CALEZK010000074.1 GCA_937928585.1 uncultured bacterium
GGCTGATTGCCGCACCGCCGCGCGCATCGCCGTCAAGCTGTGTCAGCACGACGCCCGTCAGCGGCAGGTTTTCGTGGAACTGCTTCGCCGAGTTCACCGCGTCCTGACCCGTCATGGCGTTTGCCACGAACAGAATCTCGTGCGGTTGCACCTGCGACTGAATGCGCCGCACTTCCGCCATCATTTCGCCGTCGACGTGCAGGCGGCCCGCGGTATCAAGGATGATGATGTCGCAACCGCGCATCTGCGCCTCGCCCTTGGCCATCACGCAGATGTCTACGGGGTCGGCGTTTGCGCCGAGGCTGAAGAATTCCGCCCCAGCCTGTTGCGCCACCACTTCCGCCTGCTTTATGGCCGCGGGACGATATACGTCCGCGCCAACCAACAGTGGGTGTCGGCCTTGTTTCTTCAAATGTAACGCCAGCTTGCCGGATGAGGTCGTTTTACCTTGACCCTGCAAACCGACCATCATGATGATCGTCGGCGGCGTTTGTGCCAGCCGCAGCGGCGCATTCGCCCCGCCCATTATCTTCACCAGCTCGTCGTGGACGATCTTGACGATCAACTGTCCCGGCTGGATGCTTTCGAGCACTTCCTGCCCGAGCGCGCGCTCTTGGACGTCCGCGATGAACTGCTTGACAACCTTATAGTTAACGTCTGCTTCGAGCAGCGCTACCCGGATTTCCTGCAGGCTGTCCTTCATGTTCTTCTCGGTCAGTTTTCCCTGACCGCGAATGTTCTTGAAGACGCGCTCCAGCTTCTTATTTAATGAGTCAAACATGCCCTCAATCCGGTAACTGCCGCAGCCGGTCGAAACCCAAAAACAGGCAGATCACTCCCGTTGACAGAACCGAAAGTCTATCATACAGATACGACGGGGTGCAACCCGGATCCCGGGGCATTCCTGTAGAGGTTGCCGCCCCGGAAGATCGCCACCTCGCGCCAAACGGCGCTTTCTCCCGCTTACTGATGCTCCCGCTGACATCGAACCCGGTTTTTCCAGAATTCAGGAGCAGTTACAGAGGAGGGCGGGAACGTGGAAATGGCGGTCCAGATGCTTTTATGGATGGTACTTACATACCTCATGTTCGGAGCAGCCGCAGCTATCCCTGTTCATGCAAAAGGTCTGAACGCCATCGATCACGGGGTGCGTGGTGCCTCGCTCGGATTTCGCGTCCTTGTTACGCCCGGCCTCATCCTTCTTTGGCCAGTCGTTTTGCTTGTGTGGCGGAAGGCAGCAAAAGGGTATGCCGGCACAAACGAGGGAAAACCGACCCTTACGCCATCACGGCTCCGCAAGTTGCATGGCCTGGTTGCTCGAATGCTGGCGGTAACGTTGCCGCTGGTCGTTGCGACGGCCCTCACGGTAAAGCAGCCCAAATTTCATTCCGAACTCCCCCTTGTGCTTCAGGAGCCAGCCGCGCTGAGTGCCGTTGTCGCTGAATCGAACGTGATCGTCAATGGCGTGCAGGTTTCCTGCAAGGTGCGGAGCGATAGCGAAAACGAATTTCAGTTGGAACTCAAGTTGGATCGCGCGCTGGGCCAACCCGCGCTTGGCGTTTACTGGCAACCGGAGAGCACACCCGCGGAGCGAGTATACCTCGGTGCCGTGTGGGGGCCGGGTACGCGCAGGTATCGCATGACCGGCACGCGTGTTCCAAGCCGTGGCGTGGTTTCCGTTTATTCGTTCGCTGATGCGGCTGACCTCGCGCGCACCTCCCTCACAATCCCCGCGGGGAGCAGGTAAAGCGACATGTCGGTAACGTACAAGAGTGTTGGATGGAACCGCCAGAAGAAACGCTACGATATCGCGCTCGCGCTCGTTGTGGGTGTTGCGCTGATAATATTCGCGCTGGTCTCGGTTACAAGAGATCCACATGTAACGGCGGAAATCGTCATTCTTCGAGCAACGTCATGGACTGCGTTTCTGCTGCTGCACCTCATTCTATGCATAGGCCCATTGGCACGCTTCGACAAGCGGTTCTTGCCGTTGTTATATAACCGGCGACATGCCGGCGTTGTCATGTTTCTTCTCGCATTGATTCACGCGGGGATTGCAATCTTTCAATTTCATGCGCTAGGCACCCTGAACCCATTGGTGAGCGTATTCACGGCGTACCGCGCCGACTTTAACGTTGTAAGCGGTCCCGGAGGAGTCGCGCAGTTTCCATTTGAACCTTTTGGGGCAATCGCGCTCATCATTCTGCTACTTATGGCGGCTACGAGTCATGACTTCTGGTTGCGCAACCTCAGTGCCTCGATTTGGAAGTTGCTTCACATGTTTGTATACATCGCATACGGTTCTCTTGTAGTGCACGTTGCTTTTGGTGTTGTTCAGTCGGAACCGAACGTCTACTTTGCAGCGGTAACCGTGTTGGGCCTATCTATTGTAGTCGCCCTGCATTGGTTAGCGTATCGAAAGGAAGCGAAACTTGATGCGCTTGTCGCGAGGGCGATTCAAGATGGTTTTGCTCGCGCATGCCCGGCGGATCGCATCGCGGAATCGCATGGCAAGGCGGTTGTGATCGATGGCGAGCGCATCGCGGTTTTTCGCAACGATGGCCGCATCATTGCGATGTCCAACGAATGCCGCCATCAGGGCGGACCCATATGCGAAGGGAAAATCATCGACGGATGCGTAACCTGCCCGTGGCATGGGTGGCAGTACAAGGTCGAGGACGGGTGCAGCCCGCCGCCGTTCAATGAAACCTTGCAGACATACCAGACGCGGATAATCGACGGCGATGTCTATGTGCGAGCGAAAACAAATCAACCGGGATCGAAAAGTGCTGGAGTGGAGGCCCTGCGATCGCGCGATATCGACTCCAGCGAGTTCTACATCGGCTATCGCAGCCGCGCGCCGATTGGCATCGCGAGATTTGTCCGTTTCGTCGCGGTTGCCGTGGTTAGTGGTGTCGCGTTTCTCGCGCTATCAATTGCTGTCTCCCATGCGCGTTCAGATCGGGGGTACTACGAATTCGGCGTACAGCGCCAATTCGAAGGAGTACTGCTGGAAGACCCGCTCCCTATGCTGCGAATTGGCAGGGGGCAAGAC
>CALEZK010000075.1 GCA_937928585.1 uncultured bacterium
TGTTTGTACCTCCCGAGCTTCATTTGCTTCAGTGCAACAGCATGGGGGAATGGCGCGAGGGACTGGGCGCGACGTATCTGAGCGAAGGATTGCAGCGTGCGCTCATGGAACTGCATGGTATTGACGCAGACGCGTCGAAGGCGATGGTTGATGCTTGGGTGCGGGAAGACTGGCCAGTAGAGAAAGCCTACGCCGCACTGCAGGAAGCCGCGGGTTCGCGATTGCTGATTGACAAGTCGCCGTCTTATGGCACGGATGTCGAAGTGCTCGAACATGCCGAGCGGCTGTTTGATGGTCCGAAGTACATTCATCTGGTGCGGCATCCGTATTCGGTCGTCGAATCCTTTATGCGAAACCGGTTCGAGAAGATTCTCGGCGATACCGACGCCGAGCCCATGGCGCTTGCTGAAGAAGTTTGGACGACCATGAACGCGAATATTGCGGATTTCCTCGCGAATATCGATTCAAGGCGCAAATGCGTGGTGCACTACGAAGATATCGTCGCGAAGCCGGAAGAGACGATGAAGCGTCTCTGCGCGTTTCTGGAAGTGCCGTATGATCCATCGGTGACGAAACCGTATGAAGGCGAACGCATGACCGACGGCGTTCACAGCAAGTCGATGGGTATCGGCGACCCGAATTTCCTGAAACATAAAGATATTGATCCCTCGCTTGGAGAGGTGTGGAAGCGAATTCGTTTGCCGCGGAAGCTGGGCGGGTTTGCGCGACGCGTCGCCGCGGAATTGAACTACGCCTTGCCAGTGGAATCGCCGGGATCGGTTAATGCAGACCTTGGCATATCCGCCACGGTGCCACATGTCGTCGCTATTCAGCCGAAGGGCACGCGCCCGCCGTTTTTTTGCTGTGCGCCTGCCGGCGGCATGACATACATGTACTTCCACCTTCCAAAGTACCTTGGGGAAGATCAGCCAATCTATGGACTTCAAGATCCCGCGTTGAATCCACTTTTCGATCCGCACGTTACCATGGAATCTTTGTGTGCGGCGCAGGTGAAAGCCATTCGCGAGATTCAGCCTAAAGGACCATATTACATCGGGGGCTGGTCGTTTGGCGGGGCGGTTGCCTTCGAAACCGCGCAGCAATTGATGGCTGCGGGCGAGCAAGTCGCATATCTCGGAATTATCGATACCGAAGCGCGCATCGAGAAGCATCGTCCCAAAACCGCCGGCGAATGGGGCAAGCACATCTTGGGCCAGCTCAAGATGTCCTTCAAGGTTGTCGGCGCATGGGGACCTTATGCGAAGGACTTCATCTACATCATTCTTCCTTCCGCGATGAAGAAAAAGGACAAAGGCGATCCTTCGTTGTGGGAGTACATCACGTTTGCGTGGGCGGACGCTATTCGGCATACGCTAGTCAAGCGCGCGGACATGGCGCAGGTTGTGACACGCGACAGCCGGGTGTTACTCGTAAAACAGCCGGCAACGCGCCGCACCTTGAAAGTCCTGAAGGCGAATCTCAAGGCATTGCTCAATTACAAATTAAAACCCTATCACGGGCCAATTACTTTGTTGCGGGCAAAAGACCAGACCATGATGCACAAGCTGCATGAAGACTGGACGCTCGGGTGGGGTGAACTTGCGCAGAACGGAATCGAAGTTGTCGAAGTGCCGGGCAATCATGCCGTGCTCTTGAGTCCGCCATTCGTGGAACACGTGGGCGAGGTGCTGCGGGAAGGAATCGACAAGGCGGTCGCCAAGTATGGCGTTCCTCCAAGCGAATAGGAACACGCGCGTCGCATGATTCCGCACCTTTTCGCTCTTCATCCCGACGGAGTCAAACCGCCATTCTTTTTGTGTGCCCCCGCCGGCGGCGTGTTGTTTCCGTGTTATCATGTGCTGAAATACTGGGACCGGGATCGCCCTTTCTATGGAATACAGGATCCCAGCCTGAATAAAGATACGCCTTATTTCCGTAGTGTCGAAGATCTCGCGCGCGCAAATATCGAAGTAATGAAGACGAAACAGCCGAAGGGGCCGTACATCATCGGTGGATGGTCTTTTGGCGCGATGGTTGCCCTCGATATGGCGCGTCAACTCGCTGCGACGGGGGAGAAGGCGGAAATCGTTGTGCTCGATATGCGCGTGAACGGTCCCGGTCGCGAATCACCGATAGCAAACCTTTCGGCGCTTCAAAAGTGCTGGGTGATTCCCAAGCTGTTGGTGGCGGTGTTCAGCCATACCGGTCCGTATTTTCGCGATGGATTCTATGTAATGTTTGGCGATCGCATTAAGCGTGGTTCGATATTGGCGCCTTTGTTGCGCGTTTGCATGCGATTGCTTGGCCGGGCGCCGATAGCCGATGTGATTGAGGAACGTCCCTACCTTGACACCGTGCAGCCACCTGGCCTGTTTCGGTGTTTGCGCGTGCTGGGCGCGAACATGCGCGCATTTCGGAAGTACAAACCGGCACCGATCGACGCGCATGGTTCGCTCATTAAAGCAAGCGATAGCGCTTCGCTCGGTTTGCATGATCCCGATCCCGCTATGGGATGGGGCGACATACTGCGCGGGGGCATTGATATCTACGATACGCCCGGCAACCATGTCACCTTGATGCTTCACCCCGCGATCGAGGTTGTAGGGGAAAGTATGCGGATGGCCCTGGAGAGAGCCGACTCGGTTGCGTGCGTGGAGACAGTAGCCTAACCACGCTATTGATTTCTGTATGCTTGTCGGCGTTGCGCAACGCCCGCATGAGGTGCATATCGTGTGGAACAAAGCCCCTTCGGACATTTCTCTGGAGCCCGGATGCGTCCATGTTTTTCGTGTTGCATTGGATCTGTCGCGCCTTAACCTCGGCAAGTTCCGGGCGGTGCTCGCCGCTGACGAATCGGAACGTGCGGCACGCTTTCATTTTGAACAGGGCAGAGACAACTACGTCGTTGCACGCGGCGTGCTCCGCATGCTGTTGGGCGACTACCTGAAGTTGGAACCCTCCGCCGTCCGACTTACCTACTCCGCGCATGGGAAGCCCGCACTGAGCGCGGACCACGCCTCCGACTTGCAGTTTAACCTTTCCCATTCCGGATCGTTAGCGCTGATCGCATTCACGCGAGGCGCGCGTATTGGTGTCGATATTGAACGCATTCGGCCAGAGTTCGACGGTCAGAGAATAGCCGACCGTTTCTTCACGGAGACCGAGGCAGCGGCGTTGCGCGCGTGTCCGGACTCGTTGCGCACGCGGCGTTTCGCGCGACAGTGGACGCGAAAGGAGTCATTTATCAAGGCGCACGGCGAAGGCCTATCGTACCCGCTGAATGCCTTTAGCGTTTTGGAGTCGTCCGCTGACGCATTGGAAATCGCGATATCGGGAAAGACGGGTGTGTCCGATTGGTGTGTCCGTGATTTAGATGTAGACGAAGCATACGCTGCGGCATTGTCCGTGGAGTCGCCTGGGTGTTCGCTGGAAACCATGTCCTGGCCGCGCGGTTAGCCAGGAACGGCTGATTGCTAGGGCCAGATCCAGGTGGAACGCGTTGCAACTTCCAATACGTTGCCGGAAGGGTCGTCGAAATAGAGTGAGTGCCCGCCGCTGGGCCAGTCCGTTTCCGAAGTAATCTGGACGCCCTTGCTGATTAGGTAATCGCGCCACGCGTCGACTTCATTCGCTCCGATTTCAAATGCCGCATGGCCGGGACCTCGGCAACCATGCCCGCCGAAGGGCAATGTCGGATCGCTTGTAGCATCTGGGTTAAATAGCAGAAACATCGACGTGCCGCAGCGAAAGAAGACATGGCGGCCTTCCTGCTTCGCATAGAACTCCAGACCGATCACATCGCGGTAAAACGCTTCCGCCGCGTCAAGATCGTCGACATAAAGACAGGTTTCGAGAATTCGCGTCGCTTTCATTTTGATTCTCAGCCTGGAAACAAATACTCGATCAACGCGTCGTGCTCGCCGAAATCAGGCACGAGAACATCTGCGCCGGCGCGCGTGAGGCGTTCGCGTTTTTCTTCGCTCCATCCGTGGCCCCGCTCTTCGTCCGAGCAGACCCCAACGGAGACGCAGCCG
>CALEZK010000076.1 GCA_937928585.1 uncultured bacterium
GTGGAAACGCACCACGGTGCCGGCGGGTTTTATCCTATTATCAATCCTACAATGGGCTGGCCTTATGTTATTTTCAACGTGTTCCTGAATACCGCGGCTGTCCTGACCTGGCAGACGACGATTCAGCGACTTCTGGCGGCAAAAGATACCAAGACCGGGCGACAGGTCTACACGCGAACCAGCTTCTTTTTCGTTTGTCGGTTTCTCATACCCGCAATTTGGGGAATTGCGGCGCTTGCCGTGCTCGCGCCGACTGCCGTCGATGCAGCGAAGCACACATTCACAATGGATGGGCAGACCTACTCCACCCTGCACGCCATGCCGATGTTCCTGAGTATGGCGGTGCCGGTAGGACTGATGGGCATTCTCGTTGCCGCGATGCTTGCAGCGGATATGTCCACCGATTCGTCGTACATGCTCACGTGGGCCAGCGTCATCTACAACGACCTGCTTGCGCCATTCCGCAGAAAAAACAACAGCGAAGCGCGGGGCATCCTGATCAGCCGGCTCATCGTTGCCGCTATCGGTGTCTTTCTCTTGTTCTTCGGGCTCTGGTATCCGATGAAAGGCGACCTCTGGACTTACCTGGGCGTCACCGGCACGATCTACCTGGCCAGCATGTCGACCCTGTTGATCGCATGCTGTTATTGGAAACGCGCCAACGATTGGGGCGCGGCGGCGGCAATATTCTTCGGCGCAGCCTTCCCCATTGGATTCCTTGTGCTCGAACAAATGGAAGCGACTGCTGCTATCGCGGGTCGAATCGGCCCCTACTATTCCGGTATCGCAGCCTACCTGGTTGCAGCCGCCGCGATGGTCTTTTTCTCCTTATTGAAACCGGCGTTGTATCCGGCAGGAGCCAAGTCATGAACGCACAAGGGCACTGGTTCTGGTTCGCGCTGACGTTCGCATGCGTCGTCTGGTATTCGACGATAACGATCTATGTCGCCATTCGAGGCGCATTCGATATCCGCGGGATGTTACAACGCCTGAAAGTCGAGAACGAACAGACACAACTCCCCGAGGATCGATAGCCCGCGGCCAAGGGTTTAGTCGCGCTGCACCGCAAGCCGGAGTTGCTCCACAAGTTCGTCGCCCGCGCGCTCCTTGCTCACATATGCGAAGGCGCCGTATGTCATGGCCTGGGCTTTGTACTCGTCCGCAGGGTGTATGCTTAACATGATCACCGGAAGCTCTGGGTGTTGCTGCTTTATCTCCCGCAATACTTCCAGCCCATTCTTGACCGGCATCGTGATGTCGAGCAAAACCACATCAAGCGATTCCGTGCGGACCTTTTCAAGGGCCTCGCCACCGTCGGAAGCTTCTGCTGCGACGATGATGTCGTCGCACTGCGAGATCAGCCGTACGATACTTTTTCGCACCGCAAGATGATCGTCTGCCACAAGAAGACGTATAGGCCGCGTCACTGTCATCGCAACTCCATCTCTGCTAACAACCGCCGGCGTCGATTCAATCCCGATAGCGACGCTGCTACTCCACAAGCCCGGCCTTAATCGCATATTTCATAAGGTCGGCGTTTGTTTTCATGCTCATCTTTTCAAGTACGCGCGTACGATAGGTACTCACCGTCTTGACGCTCAAACATAGCTTGTCGGCAATCGCGGTCGGTGTCATTCCCGAGGCAAGCAAACGTAGCACCTCGAACTCGCGATCGGAAAGGATTTCGTGCGGCGCGCGCTCCGCACTGGCATCGGTTGCGAAAGCGAGTTGCTCGGCGAGAGTCTCGGATACATACCGCTTGCCAGAGCATACTTTCCGAAGCGCGGTAACCAGTTCTTCCGCTACGCTATCCTTGGTAAGGTAGCCTGAGGCCCCCGCCTGCAGAAGTCGCCGCGCATACAAGTCTTCCGGCTGCACCGTAAGAATAAGTACCGGAAGCCCCGGCCGCACGGCATGCACCTGACGCAACAGATCCATCCCGCTGACACCTGGCATGTGCAAATCCAGCACGAGGGCGTCCCAGGTCTCCTTGCGCAGTTGCTCGAGCAGTTCCGCGCCGCTGCCTGCCTCCCCTTCTACGCGCAAATCTTCGGCAGATTGCAGCACTTGAAGAATTCCCTTGCGCACAACGACGTGATCATCCGCCACAATGATTCGCCAAGTTTTCGTTTCAAGGCTCATACTACCCCTCTCCGCCAGGAATGGACACCCGAATGCGCGTGCCTTTTCCCGGCGTGGTTTCTACATGGAGCTTCCCGCCAAACTGGTTGACGCGCTCACGCATTCCCGCGATGCCGAATGACTTGCGCGTAAGCCCTGGCGCAGGCGCGACAATGCCAACGCCGTTGTCCGCTACTTCGACCTGAATTGTACCCGGTGCCACCGATAGACAAACGTCCACCTCGGATGCTTGCGCATGCCGCGCGATATTGGTCAAACACTCCTGCACAATCCGAAAAATCGCCCGCGACCTTTCGGGACCAAAAGCCGTCCCGTTCGTCTGTATTTCTGTACGGCACGCGATTGCAGTTCTCTTGCCAAACTCGGACACCAGCCAATCCAGGGCCTGTTTGAGGCCCAGCTCCTCCAGCATGGCGGGGTGAAGTTCTGTCATGATGCGGCGCGTCGCCTGGACGGTCGCGTCAACCTGCTCGCTCATCGATGCGATTGATTCCAGCACGACGGGATCCGGGGATTGTTGCTTGTTCACATGCTGTTTCAACGTTGCAAGGTCGATCTTCAGACTGGTGAGCGTCTGCCCAAGGTCGTCGTGCAACTCCCGGCTAACGCGCGCCCGCTCGTCGTCCCGAACGTTCTCGACATGCGACGACAATGATCGCAACTCATCGCGGGATATCTGCAACTCGGATTGCGCGCGTTCCCGCTCGCCAATCTCTCGCACAAGTTCCCTCCGCTCGCGCCGGAGTATCGCCTTGACCATTACCGTTTCCAGCAGCGCAAAATAAAACGTCGTAAGCAGTAGCACAATTCCTGCCAACAATAGAGGACCTTCGATTGCGCTCCCCCACTCGTTAAGCAGGGCGAACCGGTCCTGCAAGCTCGGAACGTGACGGGCCGTGTTGATGGATTGCGACAAAAAAAGCAATAGCGTGGATATGCTCACCATGCTCTTCAACAACGCGCGTCTTTCCAGCAGAAAAATGAGATACAACGCAGCGGAACACAGCAGCATCAACGCGAGAAGACTCAGCAAGCGGGGATACAC
>CALEZK010000077.1 GCA_937928585.1 uncultured bacterium
CTTCACAGACGATATCGGCCATCAAAGACTTTGGCGCGACGATGCGCGACTTTCTTTCCCCGGCAAAACGCATGCCATTTAACAGAAAATTTTCGGGCGAGCGGAAGCTGGCATTTGCCGATTTCTCATTTGCGGAAGCGCGGGCAATCCGTGCTACCTGTGGCGGGACGTTGAACGACGTCGCCTTGACGATCTTGAGCGGAGCGTGTCAACGCTATCTTGTGCTGCATGGAGAAAGCCTTCGCAAGCGGTATTTGCGCGTGTTGGTTCCAGTCAATATTCGAACAGAAGACGAGCGCGGCGCATTGGGCAACCGCATTTCATTTTTGCCGCTTGAGGTTCCGCTCGAGGTTAAGGATCCGCTGGAACGATTGCGAATCATCAACGAGAACACCCAGGAACTAAAGAAATCACGCGTCAGCGAGGCGGTAAGCCTTATGTTCAACGCATTGCAGGGCGCTCCAGCGCCCTTGCAGGCGCTGGCTCTGGGAGGAGTCGCCACTCAATCGATTCAGCAGGCGCTTGGGCTCGTGTGGCAAGTGCCGCCGATGCATTTGATCTGCACCAATGTACCAGGGCCTCAGATTCCGCTTTACTGCGTGGGCAAGCGATTGATTAATTATTATCCATTGCTGCCGATTGCATTGGAAATGGGAATTAGTTGCGGAATCACCAGCTACGATCAGCGTCTATTCGTATCTTTTATCGCGGACGGCAATGCTGCTCCGGATGTCGAGACGCTGATGGAGTATATGCGCGAGTCGTTCGTTGAACTTCGCGCGGCGGCGTTCGTAAAGGAACGTCACGTTGTGGAGCTCGCTCATGCCATTCGTGCTGAAGAGGAAAAAGATCTGGCGGAGAACGGCAAGGCCAAGATCGGACGAAAGAAGCGGAACACCAACGGAGCCCACAAAACGTCGTCTGACACAACGAACGAGATAGAACCGGCGCCGTCCTGACTTGTTTGAAACGAGCTACTTACCACCCTGCCCCTTTTGAACCTGTTGCAGATATGCACTCAGCAAGTCGAAGCTCTTATCCATCGCCTTGCGATACCCATCTCGGCTACGCCGTGCGGCTTTGAGCCATTCTTCCGCCATTTTTCTGCCTTCCTTCGGCATCCAACCCGCATCGAGAACCATCGCGTGCAGCAGCTTCTCCGACTGGTCCTGCGCGCTCGATAGAAGCGCAAGCGCGTTGCCCAAAGTAACCTTCTGAAACTCAACCAGATTGATTGCGAGCTTTACTGCCTTGGCGGACGTTGGCTCAATGATTGGCTTTGGAGGTTTTCGAGGGGGCCGTTTCGACTCTGCCGCGCCTCGGCTTCGCGTGGAAGCCTTTCGAACTGAGCGATTATGTTTGCCATTAGTAGCGGTGCTTTTCTTGGCCACGGCTCAATGTCCCTCCAACGCTTGCGACGGCTTGCTGGCCTCCGACTCTTCATCGATCACATTCTGCAACACGTCTGCGATCGCTTGTGCAATCTTACGATGACCAGCCTCGGTCAAGTGTACTCGATCAACGAAGTCTTCAGACGAAACGGGGACGAGATCCCGCAGATCGTATGCTTGAATTCCCGCGTCCTTCAGGTGCTCATCTGACACAATTTTCAGGTCGCGGTCTGAAACAGTGAGTAAGGTTGGAAGCAGGACGAGGATAACGCCGGGAACGGAGTCGGACAAGCGTTTGAGCGACTCCAGATTTATGTCCTCATTGGGTCTATCTTCGGCATTCACGGGAATGGCCGATCTGGGTGCGCGCAACCAGCGCCAGTCATATCTGTCCTGCAGCACCTGTCTAAGTACCGCCACACCCATCGCTATCGCACTGCTTGGATTCTTTTCCGGAAAGGCGATGCCGTCTCCAGTGAGGCGTGCGGTTGGCGGGCGTTCAAAATCACGCTGAATCGCGCATACCAGTATGTAATCTGGCTGGAGTTCGCTCAAGTGCGATTCGTATAGCGCGACCATCTGGTTTATAGAGTATCCGTTGACGCCGGCATTCAGGACTTCAATTCCAGAAAGTTTCTGCTCTGCAAGTGTTGTAAACAAATCGTCCTGTGTGATTTGCAAACCACCCCAAGTAACCGAATCTCCGAGAACGATTACCCGTCGCGAGGACGGTGGCCGGGCATCCAGGCTGCGCGAATCGCGCATTCCATAGCGATTGATCACAATTCGGTTTTGGAGGAATGTCACATCCTGATTCGGCTTGAGGCGGTAGCCGGTTGCTTCATCGCGCGCATAAAGCACGGGAGTGGTAAGCCCCAGCAAGCGAAGCATAATTTCCAGAGATGCCAGGGTGAGGAGGAGAACGATTACGGCGTTTCGGATCAGATGGGCACTTTTTCCATGGCTAGCAACTTGCGTATCCGGTTCGCCTGTGCTGTCTCCCGGAGACGGTGGCGATTGGAAGTTCACGGATGCTGCCGCCAGTAGGCCAACAAGTCTTCCAGGATAGTTTCAAAGGGTATTGACGGCCGCCAGCCGGTATCGAGTTCTAGTTTCGTATAGGAACCCTCGATGCGCGATACGTCTACGGCGCGCATGCGGTTTTCATCCTGACGCACTTCGATTTTTGCGCTGGAACGCGCCAATAGCGTCTCCAGTGCTTGCCGAATTGTTACGGCTTGCCCGGAGGCGACGTTATAGGCCTCCCCGCTTCTTCCCCGTAGCGCGGCGACTTCATAGGCGCGAACCACATCGTCGACATGCAGAAAATCACGCGCGGCATCAATGTTGCCAACTTCAAGGACCGGAGGGATCTCACCGCGTTCGATGCGGGCAATCTGCCTGGCGAAATTTGAGAGGACAAACTGGTCAGACTGGCCTGCACCGGAATGGTTGAATGGGCGCATACGCAAGACTTCCGTTTTGTGCGCACGGGCCACATAATCGCAATACTGGTCAGCAGCGCACTTTGAAATCGCGTATGGCTCTCGCGGCGCGAGGCGATGCTCTTCATTTACCGGCGAGACTCTCGGCGATCCATACACCGCAGCACTGCCGACAAAGACAAAGCGTGCGCGCGGATGCAAAGCCCGTGTTGATTCCACGAGGTTAATGGTCCCCTGCACATTCACCTCAAAGGTAGCGGCGGCAGGAACAAAAGTAACCGCTGCCAGGTGAAAAACATGTGAGAGGCCATCGGTGCGTCCAACCAATTTACGAACCTGGGCGAGGTCCGTAATGTCGCAGGCAAAACAATTTGGGCCTTCCTGCTGTCCGGGCATCACCGATTCACGGACAAGCCATCCGTTCTGCCGCAAATAGCTGGATAACACTCTACCTACAAAACCTTGGGCTCCTGTTATGAGTGCGACGCGCTGCATCTTCATCAGACCGCGGGCCGGCCGATGCTGAAGTAACGAAATCCGTGCTGTGCGAGGGACTTGCCGGTGTAGAGATTTCTTCCATCGAATATGACGCGCTCGCGCAGCAGGTTCGCCATTCTTTCGTAGTCGGGACGGCGAAACTCGTTCCATTCCGTACAGATCACCAAGCCGTCGGCTCCTTCCAGAGCGGCGTAGTTCTTTGGTGCAATGGTGATTTTGTCTCCGTACTGGGCCTTTAGGGTTTTCTCCGCAACGGGATCATAGACCGAGACGGAAGCGCCGGCAGCCAACAAGGCGTCTATAACGCGCAAAGCTGGGCCCCCGCGCAGATCGTCCGTCTTGGGCTTAAAGCTTGCGCCCCAGAGGGCAATGCGCTTCTTTGCGATGTCCTGTCCGTAGAAAGCCAGGATGCGATTGACAAACTCGGTTTGCTGGGACTCATTCACCGCGCTGACCGCTTCAATAAGTGGACTTGGAATGCCTCGATTGGCGGCGAGATGCGCGCATGCGCGCAGATCCTTTGGTAGACAGGAGCCGCCGAACCCTACGCCCGGGAACAAGTACGAGGCTCCGATACGTGAGTCCGCGGCCAAACCTTCGCGAACTTCCGAGATATCCGCGCCGTATGCTTCGCAAAGGCGAGCGAATTCGTTCATGAATGAAATGCGCGTGGCGAGCATTGCGTTCACAGCGTACTTTGCCATCTCCGCGCTGCGCACACCCATCATTAGCAATGGCTTACCGGTACGCAGGAATGGCGCATACATTTCCTTCATGATCTCGCCCACCCGCACATCGTCACAACCGACGATGATGCGGTCGGGGCGCATGAAGTCATCGACTGCGGCACCTTGGCGCAAGAATTCCGGATTTACCACGACGTCGAAGGGGTGTTCCGTGAGGCTTTTTAATGCAAAACGAATCGCCTCTGTCGTGCCAACCGGGCAGGTACTCTTGTTGACGATAATGCGATAGCCCGTCATCGCCTTGCCGATGCTCTGAAGGGCCGAGAAGACGGCAGACGTATCGGCCTCGCCGGAGTCCGCCGCAGGCGTCCCCACACAAATGAAGATCAGGAGCACATCGCTTATGGCGGACTCGATATCTGTTGTAAAGCGCAGGCGCTCTTCTTCCACATTGCGCGCAACGAGCTCTTCGAGACCAGGTTCGTAGAAGGGCAGCGCGTTTGCGTTTAGCGCGGCAATCAGTTCGCGGTTCGTATCAACACACGTAACGTAGTGACCCGTCTCGGCCAGCCCAGTCCCGACCACCAACCCGACATGTCCAGTTCCGATAACTGCAACTCGCACAGATGCAATACTCCAACCCCGGTAGTTTTATCCTGTATATCCGAGCGCGCGAAGCTGTTCATCCTCTTCACCGCCATCAGTTTTCAACTCTGGAATCTGCGCGTTTTCTTCCGTGTACTTGCGCATGCCATCCAGTATCTCCCCCAACTTCAGCTCGTTCTCATCGCCAGAACCGGCGATATTCTTTTGTTCCATCGGATCCGCGGAAATGTTGTACAGCTCTACTGGCGCGAATCGATCGTTCTCATTGGAGTGAATGATTTTGTATTCCGGAGTGCGAACGGCGCGCAACTCATATCCTTCGAAGTTGAGGTGCGAGTATACGAATCCGCCTGCGGCATCCTGCAATGCCGAAGTGTTGCCTTCGGCAAATAGTGGGAGCCCCTGCATCTTCGCATTCGCAACTTTATCGGCAGGAACCTTGGCGAACTGCAGGACAGTAGGCCCGATGTCGACATGCCTTCCGAGATACTGACTTGTGTCGCCGGCCAATTGGGCTTGCGGCAACTTGAACATAAGCGGTACGGCGACTTGTTCATCGTACAGGCTTAACCCATGCCACCAGCCACCGTGCTCGTGAAACTCTTCACCGTGGTCGGAAGTGAAAATAATGAGGGTGTCTTCATATAGGCCGCGCTGTTTAAGAC
>CALEZK010000078.1 GCA_937928585.1 uncultured bacterium
AGCTGTGCTCGCGCGAGTCGCGCGGAGCAACTGATGATCGGCTATACCCGATTCCTCCATCGCCTGAAATTCCAAGTTGTTCTTCGCCTCGCGAGCCGATTCCGGTGCTGCGCAACCCAGCGAACACCGTGAGATCCGGCCGTGCATTCGCGCGCTCCGCCGCAATCGCCGCCTCCCGTTGAGACAGTTCCGCAACCCACCGCGCGAGATCCGGCAGCAGCGCAATTTCTTCGCGCAGGCTTTCCAGCGAGGGCAATGGCTCTGGCTTTCCCAGCACGCCCGCTGCGCTCTCGAATTCCGCGACACTTGCGCCCCAACACGCCGCCAACGATATCCGCGAAATATCCAATTGATGCCGTACGCGTTCGACATCGAGCAAAACCGCGCCGAGTTCAACCTCTGCCGTTGAAAGTTCAATGGCGGAAACCTTCCCGGCATCGACGCGCGCTTTAACGGTCTCCACGGTTTGCCGCGCAAGCGCACCCAGCTCCTCGGCGAGTCGCAACTGTTCCTGCGCCGCGACGACGGCATAAAACGCCTTTGCGGTTTCCGCAAGCACGTCTGCGCGAACTACCTCGTAATCCCATGCGGCCACTTCGCGCGCGCGTTGCGCAAGTTCGATTCGTTTGGCGCGTTTGCCGCCAAGTTCGATGAGTTGGGATAGCCCAACCGTGATTTCCGATTCGCGCAACCCGGATTCGGTGCCGCTCTCGCGTGTCCGCGTGAATTCGGGCGCCACACGCGGCGATCTAAACGGCACCGTGATGTCTTCTCCCGCGAAGGGCAGCGTGAACTCGCCCGGTTCAAGCCCTCCCGAGATTCCACGGGAGCGCGTTGTCGACTCGGGTCCCTCGTTAAACCGCAACCCTTCGATCTCGATTGAAAGCTCTGGGTTCGGTCTCAGCTTCGCCTGAATTTCCCGCGCTTCCGCCGCGCGCATGTCCCAGGCAAAAATGCGCATCCTCGGCGAGTGTTCGATCGCAAGCGCAAGCGATTGTTCGAGCGTTACGGTGCCCGTTGGATTCTGCGCCGGATCGATCGCGTCGCTTGCATTCGCAATCGCTGTAACGCCCAGAAACAGGACAAGTGTCGCGCGCATGCTATCTCCCCAACTGCTCGCATGCAGTGCATTTCGTGCCGTGTGCATGCCCAAGATGTCGCATGCGGCTCGATGGCTCGTGCTTCTCCTCGCGCGCATCAGTCACGTTCTGCCCGCCTTCCGTTGCAGCGCGATGGCTCGCGCAGCCCGCGCCGGCAAGCGACAGAATTACGATCAATGCTATGCCAATTCTCTTGCCAATCATGGCGTCGTTCTCCCTGATTCAAAATAGAAGTATCGCCGCGAACAGGCACAATGCTCCCGTTCGCGGAATGGACGATGGGATAGACGCTAAATCAGAAGGGTAACGGTTCGAACAGCGGCGAGGATGCCGCAGGCGGGGCTCATCAAGTCCGTAACGGATCGATGCTCACGATAGGCAAAGGAGACATGCAGGGAAAGCAGCGTGGAAGTAAGGGTGGGCACGGCGGATTTGTCGGTAGCGTTTTTCGACTGCCGCGCGGGCTGTCGCTCTTCTTCGCATGGCAGGGGAACATCAATACAATTGCCACATTCCGCGGTGTCTGGTGTCGCTTGGAATGCCGCAACGCCGCCTTCAACAGCCCCATGCACGGTTTCCGTGCAACACATTTCCTGGCTCTTGGAAGAAATGGCCACGTGTCCATCTTCGCCAATGCACAATACCTGGCCATGCGCAGCGACCGGCACAATAAGCATGTGCACTGCCGCGGCCATCGCCGCGCACCACGCTATGCTGGGTCTAAGCCGCATTTCGCTCCAGAGGCTCCTGCCACATGTCGTTTCGAATACCGCATCAACCTGCCGAGTTATGCCAGTGAAAGTCAAATTCCAGTTCCCAACTTCCCGTTGAATCCTTCCCTCGGGTTCAGAATAATCGTGCAATGAACGCTATTACGCTGCGGTTTACCTGTGCTCACTCCATCTTGAGGGCCTGCATCGCGCTTGTCTGCGCGCATGTCGCGCACGCCCAGGGCTATCCCCCCAATGAAGCGCCATCGCGCATGACCCTGCAACCCGGTCTCAAGGCGCAGTTGGTGGCAAGTGAACCGGTCATCCGCCAACCGGTGGCCGTCGAGTTCGACGACCGTGGCCGCATGTGGGTGGTGCAGTATCTTCAGTACCCGAATCCGGAAGGGCTCTCTCGGGTGAAGGTGGACCGCTACTCGCGCACAGAGTACGACCGGGTTCCGGAACCACCCCCACACGGCCCGAAGGGCAGCGACGTAATCACAATTCTTGAAGATACCGATGGCGATGGTCGAATGGACACCTCGAAGAACTTCCTCGAGGGCCTCAACCTGTGCACCGGCATCGCCTTCGGCCACGGCGGCGTGTACGTCATTCAGGTTCCCTATCTCCTCTTCTATCCCGATCGCAATCGCGACGATGTTCCGGATAGCGATCCGGAGGTCTTGGTCACCGGATTCGGAATGGAAGACGCCCACTCGGTCGCAAATTCGCTTACCTGGGGCCCGGACGGCTGGCTGTACGGTCTGCAAGGCAGCACGGTCACAGCAAATATCAACGGAATCGAATTCCAACAGGGGATCTGGCGTTATCATCCGCTGACGAAAACATTCGAGCTGTTCTGTGAGGGCGGCGGCAATATGTGGGGCCTCGATTTTGACAAGGACGGCAATTTATTCGCCTGCACAAACTTTGGGCCATACATAGTTCTGCACGGGTTGCAGGGTGCCTACTACTGGAAACAATTCGGCAAACACGGCGCGCTGCACAATCCCTATACCTTCGGTTACTTTGATCATGTCGCGCATCACAACGCCGAAGGCGGTCACGTTGTCGTGGGCGGCACGATCTACGAAGCAGATGTGCTGCCCGCCGAGTACCACGGCAAGTTCATCGCGCCAAATCTGCTTTCGCACAATGTGTATTGGCACGAACTGAAGCGGACAGGCTCCACCTTCGAATCGATAATGCTCGGCGAGTTGATGAACAGCAACGACACGTGGTTCGCCCCGAGCGACATGGCCCTCGGCCCCGATGGGTTGCTATACATCGCGGACTGGTGCGACAGCCGCAAGGCGCATCCCGATCCCGACGCAACTTGGGACCGTTCCAACGGCAGGGTGTACCGCATCGCGCCTGAGAACGTGCGGCCCGCGGAAACGTTTGATCTCGCATCCGCGACCAGCAACGAGTTGCTCGATATGCTCGATCACCCCAACAAATGGTTCGTGCGGCGCGCGCTGGTAATTCTCGCCGAACGGCGCGACGAGTCGCTAACGGCTGCGTTGCGCAATGAACTCTCCGCGAAAAATAAACCTGAACTAGCGCTAAACACCTTGTTCGCGCTGAATGCCAGCGGTGGATTCGACGATCGTATCGCGGCGAAGTTGCTCCGCCACCCGAACGGCGCCGTGCGCAAATGGACCGTGCGGCTACTCGGCGACAAGCAATCCGTCTCGCCGCGGGTTCAACGTCTGCTCGTTGACCTCGCATCCAACGAAACGGATGTCATGGTGCGCAGCCAGTTGGCAAGCACCGCGAAGCGGTTGCCAACGGAGTACGCCGTGCCCATCGCCTGGCACATGGCGCAATACGATGCCGACGCGAAGGATCCCCACCTCCCGCTCCTGATCTGGTGGGCTTTCGAGCATCATGCAAAATCGGGCGCCGCTGCCATCGGCTCGATGATCGAAGACACGGACAACCCGAACG
>CALEZK010000079.1 GCA_937928585.1 uncultured bacterium
GAATGCCCTGTCAAACGTTTCGGGGCGTTTTTGGGGGTCTCCGGGTGGATTCCTTTCGCCTTTCGAGCCATTACTTCGCTCGGGAATATGCTTACTTGGCCTAGCGAGAGAGATGGGCGATGAATGCTTCCAGCGTCTTCGATTTTCCAAGTACAACGAGCACACTTCCGGCTGTCAGCGGGGACTCTGGCGACGGTACGACCTCGGTAGATCCGTTTCCGTTGGCATGTTTTTCGTCTGCTGGTCGCTTAATCGCGATTACGGCGACTTCGTGTTTCTTGCGCAGGTGCAAGTCGGCGAGCGTCTTGCCGACAAAACTGGCCGGACACGGGATTTCGAGAATGCTGACATCACCCCCGAGGGAGACGTGGGGCGTTAGTCCGGGGTAGAGCAGCCGTTGGGCCAACCAGCGCGCGAGGTCCTTCTCGGGAAAAACTACGGACGTTGCGCCAACGGCGCGAATGGCTTGGGCTTCGAGCTCGGAATCGACGTGGGCGACGATTTCCCGGACGCCGTGCTTCCGGAACATGTAGGTTGCAAGAACGGCGACCTCGAAATTGCGGCGCATGGCGAGAATTGCGACGTCGACATCGAACGCGCCTGTATCTTCAAATGCCTGTTCGTTTGTGACGTCCATACATACCGCTTGCGAAGCGGAGTCCTTGAGCTGATCGACGGCGTGTGCGTCGTTATCGATTGCAATAACTGTTGCGCCGCCTTCTGATAGCGCCTTGACGAGTTCGGTTCCAAGTGTGCCGAGACCGACAACGGCAAATGTACGTTTCATTCTAGTGTCCTTATTATCCGACGATGACAGTTTCCTCGGGGTAGCTCCGATCTGGTACGCGTTGATGTCCGAGTATGGAACTTGCAATCATGAGCGGGCCTAGCCTGCCCGCAAACATGCACCCCATGATAATGAGTTTTCCCATTGATGTGAGCGCGGGGGTCATTCCTGTTGAAAGTCCGACGGTGCCGAGGGCGGAAACGACTTCGAACAGGCTGTTCAGGAAATGACCGCGATCAAGGTTGGCCGAATGGGCGGGAAGTTCGGTGACCTGTAGCGCCAGCGTGGATATCGCCGCGGCGAGCAAGAACGATGCTGCGGTAATGAGAGCCTTTGTTACGGTGCTGACGGGAATCGTGCGTGAGAACAATTCTACGCGGGGACGATTGCGGGCGCTGGTTGTGATGAGCGCCAGAATGATAGCGAATGTTGTGGTCTTTATGCCGCCCGCTGTGGAACCGGGCGAACCGCCGATGGTCATCAGCAGTATGACCAATAGGAGCGTGCCATTTGTCAATGCGCCCGTATCCACTGTGTTGAAGCCTGCCGTTCGCGCGGTTATCGACAAGAATACACTTTCCAAAATCCTCTGATACCACGGCCCAGTCACTGTTGATCCACGAGACTCCAAAATGAAAATTCCGGCCGCGCCCACGCTGATGAGCAGTATGGTGGTAAAAAGCACAATGCGGGTATGCAGCATGAGTATGCGACGGGAGGATTGGTGCGCCCGGCGAAAGTACCCGGCGAGATCCGAGAACACCACGAAACCGAGGCCCCCGAGGACGATCAAGGACATAACTGTCGCGTTTAGAAACCAATCTGCGCGATAGGCAGCGAGACTATCGGAGAACAGGCTGAGCCCTGAATTGCAGAACGCCGAAACGGCATGGAATACCCCAAGCCAAAGCGCTTTTGGAAATGGAAAGTCGGCCATGAATCGCGCGGTAAGCAGAGCGGCCCCAAGCGACTCTATCGTGAGCGCGTAAATGATAACCCGCTTGAGCAATATGCGCGGCGTGACGTGGGGCTGGGAGCCAAACATGGCTTCTACGATTTGCCGTTGATGCAGACTCATATGTCCAGAACTCAGCAGGAGCAGAAAATTGGAGAACGTCAAGATGCCAAGACCGCCAATCTGAATCAGCACAAGCACGATCGCTTGTCCCAGGGCGTTATAGTCCTTTCCTATGTCGCACACGGAGAGACCCGTAACGCATACTGCGGACGTCGCTGTGAACATCGCGTCGATGAGGACAGTTTTTGGCGGTTCACTGCGCCGGGTGAAATCCATGGCGAGCAGCGCCCCACCAACCAGGATTACAGTTGCGAAAGAAAGCACGAGAAGCCTTGGAATGGTCAGGACTTTTCCCCACTGGAACGAGTTTCCGCGCACGTCGATCCCCTTCGGCAAACCGTTCGCCCGAATGCACGAATGCGTAGGTTAACGTGATGTTCGTGAATTGAGAACGGTCATTGCTTGGATTCTAACAAAGGTCCAGATGGGGTGACAGCGACGAAGCAGGCACGGGCGGCCGGGTCGCGAGATGGAGCGCTAGAGGAACTTGCTGATGCGTTCCGCGAGCTTGGCGACAATATCGGGGTTCTTATGGTCGCCGCGGTCGAGAGCCTGCTTGGCCTGTTCGACGCGATCCTGGCGGATGTCGTCGGTTTGCGCGAGGGCGACCAGTCCGGTCAGTTTTGCGGCGGCTTGGGCGGCTGAACTGATGAGTACATCGTCGCTCGACTGGGCAGCGGAGGCCACCGCCTCGTCGCGCCGCTTGTCGCGGGAATTGACGGGGCGTTCAGGTGTGGGTTCGGGTATCCCCCCAACTCCTTGTACGCCAACCATTTGTCATCTCCTCAGTTCACTTGACTTGACCCACTTGGGCCAACTACCCACACCGTATATCGGCATCTGCCGGAAAAACTTTAGCGCGATTCGAAAAATACCATCTTTGCCCGACAGAATCAACATAAATTATTTCAAATTAATAGGTTACGAGCATTTGATTCATGGCGCAGGAGTGGGTCCGACCAGACTTTTCTCAAAATTCCTTTAGTTTTCCGGCCTTTCGTTTTCTCCAATTGTCTACGAACACGAGGGCGACAATCAGCACGCCGACGATGATTCGCTGAATCTCGTTGGGAATGCTGTTGAGTTGGCAGACATTCACCAAAATGCCGATGATAAGGGCGCCAAAAAGGGCTCCGATTGCTCCCCCTTCTCCGCCCATTAGGCTTGCACCGCCGACAACGCATGCTGCGATGGCGTCGAGTTCTGCGCCTTCCGCCGACGTTGGGTCGCATACGCCAGAGCGGCTGGCGATCATGATGCCGCCCGCGCCCGCAAGTGTGCCGCAGAGGGTGTATGCGCCGAGCCGGACGCGGTCGACGTTGATGCCGGAGAGGCGCGCGCCGGCAAGGTTTCCGCCTATGGCATAGAGTTCGCGACCAAAGCGGGTGTAGTTCAGCACTACGGCGAAGCATGCCACGACGCCAAGCGCCACGACGAAGGGTACCCACCAATCGATTCCGCCGCCAACCCACTTGAAGGCATCGGAAAATCCGGAGATGCGGGAACCATCGGATAAACCGAGTGCGGCTCCGCGCGCGGCGAGCATCATGCCGAGCGTGACAATGAACGGCGGAATGCGGCCCTTGGTTATGAGGAGACCGTTAATGAAGCCACATGTAGCGCCAGCGCTGATTCCCAGCGCGAAACCTGGAATGATCGGCAATCCACCTTCTTTAATTGCTTTACCCGCTATCATTTGGGAGAGCGCGGCGACGCTGCCGACCGACAAGTCGATGCCCGCTGTGAGAATTACCAACACTTGGCCTACCGACATCACGGTCGTCGCGCTGATGCGTCGGGCCAGATTCTGGAGGTTACTTTCCACCAGAAACTTGTCAGAGACAAACACCATGCCAAGGCATACGATGCACATGGCGATGACGAGTATGTATTTGGAGAGAAATCGCTTCATGCGTTAGAGCGGCAATTTTACCGGCTTGCCTTCGCGGCCCGACAAATCCGCTGCGAAGCAGAGTTCGTGCGACTTGTATGCGTCGGCTATGTTGCAGTGGGATTCGGTGTCTCCGAGGATGCAGTCGACAAGATGCGCGGCTTCGTGCACGAAGGGGTGGTGTGTTACGTCGCCGCTATCGGGCATGATCGTGGGCACGGTCGCCCATGTGGTCTGCCCTTTGAGTTTCTTTTTGGAATAGATTTGGTTGTTTTTGATCGTGCCGTGCGCGCCGACAAGGTTGATATTGAAGACGTAGGGTTGGATGCATTCGATGCATGAAGCCACTTTGCCTATGCGGCCGTCGGTGAACTTCACCATCGTGCACGTCGTTGGGGGGTACTCGTATCCGGCGAAATCCGCGCCTTTGCCATAGGTTGCATACTGGAAGACTTCGGAAACGTCACCGCCCATGAACCAGCGGAGCGCGTCCATCGCGTGGCATCCGGCGGACATCAGTGAACTGACTCCCACTTCCTTCTTGATGTTCCAGCCGAACTGTTTGTACCAGGGTCCGATGCCGTGGAAGTAGTCGACTTCACCCATCATGATGTCGCCGATCAGATCGTCGGCGAGTTGGGATTTGATGATTTCAAACAAGGGGTTCCAGCGCAGCACGAAGCTTACGACCGATTTCACGCCGGCTTTCGCGACTGCGTCGCGAATCGCGCGGGAGTCTTCGACGGTAGTTGCCATTGCTTTTTCGAGCATGATGTGTTTGCCCGCCTGCGCCGCGGTAATCGCCTGGTCGCGGTGCACGTGCGGGGGCGTGGCGATGGAGATGATCTTTACGTCGGGGTTCGCGAGCATTTTTTCAAAGTTGGTATATATACCACAGGAGATACCGCATTCCGCGGCCTTCGCCTTCGTGCCTTCCTCGGTCCGGCCGCAGAGCGCGACGACCTTGGTATGCGGGTTTACTTCGAACGCGCGAACGTGTTCGCCCGATACCCAGCCAGTTCCGACAATACCTACACCGAGTTGCGACATGATTGGTTTCTCCTATCCACCACGAATACACGAAACTCAAATAGCACACGAAGAGATAAGCATACACGGAGACCGGGCCGGTATGTCGAACGAATCCCGCTTATGCTCGGGAAGCGATAGGTTCGACTGACGGAGCCCGATTCAACAGCAGATTGGGGGCAGACACTACAATCTGAAGATATGATCGGGCAACCCTGCCGAAACACACGACGCCAACGGAAACCATCGCTGCGCGCCAAAGGCGCTTTGCAACCCTAGCCAGGGGCATCGCCCCTGGAGCAAGGTCCCTGCCTCTGCCTTGCCCTGTAGGGGCAATGCAAACCCTAGTCCCACATATAACGCTCGTCAAATTCTACGCCGTGCTTCCTCAGCAGGATCCGAAGCTCATCTTGAAAGGTCACCTTCTTGTGGTGCTGTTCCTGTTTGAGAATGTAGCCGCGCAGAGTATCGAGATTGGAAGGGCTGACGGAAAACAATGCGTAGCCGGACTGCCAATAGAATTTGTCGAACGCGGGATCTTGGGTTTTGATCCACTTCGAGGATTGCTTTTTCACGACCTCAACCAGTTTGATTGGGGCGGACATTTTCGCCATTGCAAACGCGATGTGAACATGGTCATCCGCGCCGCCGATGAGAATTTCGCGGCAACCTTCGTCTTGAAGAACACCAGCCATGTAGCCGTAGAGCTTCGGGCGGATCTCCGGGTTCAGGCATGCGATGCGATGTTTCGTGCTGAATATCAGATGGCCCAAGATGCGAACGAATGATTGCGGCACGGTCGCGGCCTCCGTTTCTTGCGGTGCCCCTTCAGGGCGAATACATAGGTAGACTAATTCACCTTCCAGGGGCGCTGCCCCTGGCTAGGGTTGCATTGCGCCTTTGGCGCGACAGGGATACTTAAGTTCGTCCGTGAGCGCGCCGGACTAAAGGCATCAGTCTTGGCCTCTACCCTTTCGGGAAGCGCTCGGCTTACCCGATCGCGAAATCCTTTTATCACTCGGATACGTGTGTAAGATAACGCAATATCCAGTCTGGAGTGCTTCCTTGTAGTACCGTTTCTGCAATTTAGTTTTCTTGCGAACTACTTGGATTGTCCAAATCGAGTACTCTTTCAATTTTGACGGGATCCACCCGGCTTCCCGTATCAACATACGAGCTAGACGCTCACCGTAATAAGGATCCTTATACGAGATGAGCACATTTACAAATGCGCCTCCAAATTTGCGGATCTGCGGTTCGCCCTTCTCACGAGCAGCGTAACTAAAGCAATACACTGGCATTGTTTACCCCTGGTGCCAGTAGCATTCCCAACCGAGATATGTCGTAAATGCTTCGTGTATTGCGCGGGCAATTTGGCTGTGGTTTGCGGCGACGTGGTGCTCGAAACCGTTGTGGCAGATATATTGGAGCAGGGTTTGCAGTTCGGGAACTTTGGCGACGCCGAATCCGCCGAAGGTTTCGATTGGATCGTCGGTGAATTCGCCCTCGCCTACGTAGGCGCTGATGATTCCTTCGTTGTCGAAGGTGCTGACTCTGCAATAGGTCATGGGTCGCGCCTTGATGCGGCCGTAAATGGTGCCGTAGGTGTTATCTTTGCCGACGGTTCCCGCGATGATTTCCTGGTAGTCCATGCGGGTGGAATTGAAGCAGCTCTTCGGCAGGTTCGAGCAATGGAAGCAAACGCATTTATCGGGATCGTCACCGTAGTTGTTGTTCCAATCCAACAGAAAGCTGGGCGATCCCGCTGCCAGCGCAAGCGCCTGCATGCTTACGGTTCCGGCTACGTCGGTTTCACAAGCGGAAGAAAGCAGATCGTCGCTCATCATGCTCATCACAGTGCACGGCACGACGCCGAACCACTCTTCCATGCTGGTCCAGCATTGAATTGCGGTTGCGTC
>CALEZK010000080.1 GCA_937928585.1 uncultured bacterium
GCCGTGGAAGTATCGAGCCTGGGCGAAGCGTTCGGTTTCGCCGTGCAGTCGTTCAGTGAAGCCAACGAGAAACTGATTGCGAATCTGCAGAGAATCGAAGTCTCGATGGATAAATCGACGGCAAGAAGTGACGAGCAACTCGCCTATTACGTGGCGCAGGCACGCGAAATCATCGATCTGAGCATCATGTCGCAACAGAAGGTAGCGCGCTCCTGGAACCCAAGCACCGGACCCGATCGCTATCGCCGCGGCATGTACACCTTTTTCTGGCGGGCATCACCGCATCCATCGCTCATTCTGTTTGACGCGCCCGACGCCAACATGGCCTGCACGCGCCGCAATCGCTCGAACACCCCCTTGCAGGCCTTGACACTATTGAACGAAGAATCCTGCGTCGAGCAGGCGAAAGAATTGGCGAAGCGCATCACAAGCAGCACTGCGCAGGACGATGCCGCGCGCATTGCGCTTGCGTTTGAATTATGTCTCGCCCGCGCCCCGCGCGAAAGCGAACAGCGCGCGCTGCTTGCCTTGCTCGAAAGCGAACGCGCCGCTACACAAAACGAAACCGACCCATGGGTGTCCGTGGGCCGCGTTATGCTGAACCTCGACGAATTCATTACGCGCGAGTGACGCAGGCAGGAACGACGATGACACACGACGGCACAATCAATCCGCAATCCGAGCAGGAGGCGCTCCTCGGCGTCACGCGGCGTCATTTCTTTCAACAGTGCGGCGTAGGTCTCGGCGCCTATGCGCTGGCAAATCTCCTCGGCAGCGCCACGCCCGCGGAAGCCGCGGTCACTGCGGCAAACCCGCTTGCACCCAAGCCTGGGCATTTTCCGGCGCGCGCGAAGAACGTCATCTTCCTGTTTATGGCGGGCGGCCCAAGTCAGCTCGAACTGTTTGATTACAAACCCAAATTGCAGGAACTCGACGGCCAGGTTGTGCCGCAATCATTCATGGAAGGCAAACGCTTTGCCTTCATGGATACTTTTCTCCAGGAACCGCCGAAACTGCTTGGCACGCGCCGCAAGTTCGCGCAGCACGGCCAGTGCGGCGCGTGGGTCTCGGAATGTCTGCCGCATACAAGCAAAATAGTCGACGACATCTCTTTCATCAGAACTATCGCGACTGATCAGCCCAATCACGCACCCGCGAAAATCTTCATGAACACCGGCAGCGCACAGTTTGGCAGTCCGGCCATGGGCGCGTGGGTCACTTACGGCATCGGCAGTGAATCGAATGACCTGCCCGGCTTCGTCGTGCTGCAATCTGGCGAACGCGGACTACGCGGTGGTGCCGCGAACTGGTCAAACGGTTTTCTTCCTTCCGCGCACCAGGGCGTGCCGTTTCGCAACAGTGGCGACCCTATTTTGAACTTGAGCACGCCCGAGGGATATACCGCGGAGCGTCAGCGAAGGGTTATTGATACCGTCAACGCAATCAACCGCGATCATCTCGACGCGATTGGCGATCCGGAAATTGCAGCGCGCATTGCGTCTTACGAAATGGCCTATCGTATGCAGACCAGCGCGCCCGAGTTGATGGATCTCTCCGGTGAATCACCGGAAACGCTTGCGATGTACGGCGTCGAACCCGGCAAACCCTCCTACGCCTACAACTGCATTCTCGCGCGGCGGATGATCGAGCGCGGCGTTCGCTTCGTCCAGTGTTACCACACCAGCTGGGACCACCACGGCGGCAACACCGAAAACCTCACGAATTGCCTGGACGAAGTCTGCATGGACGTCGATCAGGCATCCGCGGCCCTCGTCAAAGATCTGAAACAGCGCGGT
This sequence comes from uncultured bacterium, assembly GCA_937928585.1. GTDB lineage: Bacteria > Hydrogenedentota > Hydrogenedentia > Hydrogenedentales > SLHB01 > JABWCD01. Next base: position 1,797 of record CALEZK010000080.1, read on the forward strand.
CTCCTGAATGACACCCTCGTCATCTGGGGTGGTGAGTTTGGCCGCACCCCGATGGGCGAAATTCGCGACACGGTCGGCCGCAACCACCACATCGAATGCACCACCATGTGGATGGCTGGCGGTGGCGTGAAGGCCGGCTTTACCCTTGGCGCAACCGATGAACTTGGATTTTCGCCGATCGAGGACCGCGTGCACGTCCACGATCTGCACGCCACGATTCTCCACTTACTCGGGATCGAACACACGCGCCTCACGTACCGCTTCAAAGGCCGCGACTTCCGCCTCACCGACGTCGCCGGAAACGTGGTCGACAAACTCCTCGTTTAATCAGTGCTGTCCATGGCGCGCATAAGCGCAAGTCATTTATTCGCAATATGTTATGAACTGGCGACAGCCGTTTCTTACCGCTCTCCCTAAAGTTACACCCCGATTCTGCCGATACAGTCCTTGGCGTGAACAACGCCACTGGGATTAGTCGAGATTCAGAACCGACGTGGCAGTCGCACGGCTGCGGACGAGTCACAGCGGGGGTAACGAATGAGTGGACTGTTCAGCATCGGCGGGCTCATCAGCGGCCTGAACTCGAACGAGATCATTAGCCAGCTGATAAGCATCGAGCGTGCCCCCATCACGCGGATGGAGAATCGCCGCACACAGATTCAAGCGCAGCGCGATGCCGTCCGCGATCTTCGCAATACCCTCCTTACCTTGCGCAACCGTGTGCAAGATTTTCGCCTCAACGATATGGTCAACCAGTTTCGTTCGACGTCCAGCACGGCGACGGTGGCTACCTCCCAAGTGTCGGGCGAAAGCCCGGTGGTTGGCGCGTATACGTTGAATGTGACGCAACTCGCAAGCGCGACCAATGCGATTAGCAGCGGCAAAATTGGTGCCGCGATTAATCCAGCGGCCGCATTGAATTCCAGCGGCATCACGACCGATGTAACCGCCGGCACGTTTACCATCAATGGTGTTCAACTCTCCGTAGATCCGACGACGGACTCGGTGAACTCAATTCTCGGGGCGATCAACGGCAGCGGCGCCGGCGTGACGGCGACGTATAACGCGACCACCGACCGTATAACCATTGCGAACACAGCCCCGAACGACACCAGCATCATCAATTTCGGCGCGACCGGCGACACAAGCAATCTGCTTGATGTGTTTTCGGTAAGCGCGGCAACGCAGGCCACCAATGTCAACGGCTCGACGGAGGTGAGCAGCACGCGCAATCTCGGCGCAATTAACCCGAGCGAAGTGCTGAACGCAAGCAGCTTCGCCGGGGGCGCGGTTACTTCGGGAAGTTTCAAAGTCAACGGCGTGACGATTACGGTCGACGCAAGCGTGGATTCCGTAAGCGATGTTATTGGCCGCATCAACGACAGCGACGCGGGCGTTACCGCAAGCTACGACTCGTCTACCGATACAATCCGTGTCGTAAGCGATACGCTCGGAAGCCGCACGATCTCGTTTCAATCCGGTACCAGCAATTTCCTTAATGTAACAAACCTCGCGACGGCGACGCAGACCGCCGGACTCGATTCGCAGTTCACGATCAACGGCGGCGCTACGCTTACGCGAAATACCAACGAAGTTTCCGACGCTATCGGCGGCGTCACGTTGAATCTTCTGAGCACCGGCACGACCACAATAACCGTTGCGGTGGACGACGACGCCATCGTCGAAGACGTGCAAACACTGCTGACGGCTTACAACGACGCGATCGCGGCGATTCGCACGCAGATCGGGCCTGAAGGCACGCTCGCGGGCGACAGCACGTTCCGGCAGATTGAAGAGTACCTGCGCGGCAACATTTTTAACCAGGTTGGCGGCGTAAGCGGATCACTCAGCACGCTGCTTGACATCGGAATCAGCACGGGCGACAGCTTCGATTCGAGCACCGTATCGCCCATCGAACTGGACGAAGACGTTTTCCGGGAGGCGCTGCGCACCAACCGCGCCAACGTCGGCGAGTTGTTTTCGAACGCCGGTGGTACGGGAATCGCAGACGTTTTCTTCAATTATCTTGAGGAAGCGACTTCGACCACGGGTTATCTCAATGACCGCGTGAAAAGCAACGGATCAATTGATCAGCAGATACAAGATATCAATGACCGCATCGCGCGGATGGAAGACCGGTTGGAATCGAAAGAGCGCCGCCTGCGGGCGCAGTTCACCCAATTGGAACGTATGTCCGCGCAGTTCCAGCAGCAAGGGCAGTCGCTCAGCGGACTTCAGAACGCGTTTCGGTCCGTCTAACGGCAATCAAGGAGGTAGGGCATGTCGGCTTCAGCAGCTTCGTACGGCGCGTATAAGCGCGTGGATGTCGAGACGGCATCACAGGGAAAGATTGTCGTGATGCTTTTTAACGGCGCGATTCAGCGCGCTGAAGAAGCCAAGCGCCAGCTATCGAAAGGGCGCACCGAAGGCGTGCACAACAACCTCATTCGCGCGCAGGACATCGTCGGCGAGCTGCGGAGCGCGTTGAACATGAAAGCGGCGATCGCGAAGCAGTTGGACCGCATCTACGAATACTTTCAACATTTGCTGATCACGGCAAACGTCAAGAAAGAGTGCGGGCCGCTCGAAGAAGTGATCGCGCACCTCACCGGCATGCGCGACACGTGGCACGAAGCATTCAACCGTGTCGCTAAAGAACAGGGCGGAGCGCAGCCCGCGCCCGTCGTCAGTCACGGCGCATCGGTAATCAATATCCAGGGCTAATCACTCACGCCCAATAGAGCGCGCTCCCGTGCAGTTCACGCGGGAGCGCGTTTACTTTTCTGCAATCCAAAGAAGGGCCGCTAGGCCGCCGTCTCTGTTTCGGTGGTGGCTGCACCGAACGAGGTGCGGATACCCTCTGGACCCATGATTAGGTGGAACTGCGACGGAGCGTTTTGTCCCGTCAGCAGGGTGCCAAACTCATTCACCGCGGTTTGGGGATTGCCGAAGTACCGCAAGCCCGCGGGAAAGGTGTCGAGACTCGTCTCAATCATGCTTGCGGTCGACGCCAGGCGCGCGAAGCCGTAGCGCAGCATTGGGTGGGCAGTGAACAGCGCCTCAATGGTCTCCGCATCGGGGTGATCGTTCGCCACAGTCACGTTGCCGTTTGCGTCCATTGTGAGGTCAAGTTCGCGCGAGGTATCGATCAGATTGTTCTCGAAGGCGCTGCCAATCTGCTCGCGCAACGCGGCAATTTCGTCCTCGAACTGGGCAATTAATTCATTAATCTGCCCCCGGACGGGACCGGTTGCTGCCGTGCTGGCGGTGGTCGTTTCACCCGCCTTCGGTGGGGCGACGACCTGTGTTACAGCCTTGTTCTGCAATTGCGCGCGGAGGAGTTGCGCGAAAGCGGAGTCGCTCATGGGCCCGGTTTTAGGGGCGATCTGGGCTTTCGGCGTCTGATTCTTGCCGCGGATTTCCTGGATCAAACCGCGCGCGGCATTGAACAACTGAATGCCTTCCATAATCGGGATGGGCATGACACAAACCTCCTGTAAACTGGGACATGATGAGCAATCGGCATGCCAGCAGGTCTTACCCGACGGTCGCATGACAAATACGGTGCACTCTGTTAACCTGAATCCCGCGAAAGAGGGCTGTTTGATGGGTCTTTCACGCGTCACATTGGTTTGCCTGCTTACCGCCTTTTCGGCGATCGCCGAGGACGCCGCGACACATTGGGCGTTCGTCGCGCCGGTGCGCGCAAACGCGCCGGCGGTGTCGAATGCCCAATGGGTGCGGAACCCCATTGATGCGTTCGTGCTCTCGCGGTTGGAAGCGGAAGGCATCGCAC
>CALEZK010000081.1 GCA_937928585.1 uncultured bacterium
TTCTTCACCGTTCACATTGACATGATCATGCGCGCGGATGATTTCGCCAATGTTCCCCTCTGGGCACTCTATTTTCGAATTGTTTTGCAGTTTGTGTTTATCGCGTGGGCCTGGTGGTTCACGCGCCCCGATATGCAAAAGCTGGAGACCGCGACCGCATGAGCACACAGTTCACGTTTCGCGCAACAGATGGCGCCGAGCTAAACGGCCATCACTGGCCGGCAGAACAGTCCGAGACGGGAAACGTTGTCATTGTCCATGGCTACGGTCACCACGGCGGATCGTTCGATGAAGTGGCCCTCTTTCTCAACAAGCACGGGTACGGCGTCTTTGCGCTGGATCAGCGCGGGCACGGCAATTCGCCTGGCCGACGCGGATACATCAACTCGTTCGACGACTGGGTCAACGACACGCATGCATTCGTCACCCACATCGCGCCGCAGACTTCCTGCGCGCCCCTGATTTTCATGGGGCATAGCCTCGGCTGCCTTGCGTTGGGACTCTACGCGGTTCGTCACAGTCCAAAGGCGCGCGGGCTTATCTTTAGCAGCGGGCTGTTGAAGATTCCCGATCAAGTTCCCATGTACTTGCGCAAGCTCGCATCGGTCCTTGGTGCGTTAACGCCGACCCTGCCAGTGCAAAAGGTGGATGTAACTGCGACGTCGCGTGATCCCAAGGCGGTCCAGGCGCTGCGGGACGATCCGTTGCGGTACGGCGGCATGTTGCAGGCGCGCAGCGGCGCGGAAATTTCCAAGGCAATTGCGGAATTTCAGGAGCGGATGAAGGAGATCACGATGCCGCTGCTTATCATGCACGGCACGAAAGATCGTCTGACCGATTGCGAGGGCAGCCGCATGTTGAACGCGCGCGCAACGTCGAAGGACAAGACATTCTGCATTTACGAGGGAGGCTATCACGAGTTGTATAACGATCTCGACAAAGAGCGATGGTTCGCACAGGTCTTGTCCTGGCTGCAGGCGCACCGATGAAAACTTTCTACTTTGGGATAGCGACAACAATTCTGTCGACTATTCTTCTGCTCACACTCAGGTCTTTCGGTGTCGATCATTTGCCTTCAATTCTCAAGATGACGGCATCTACCGGGTTTCTGCTCACCGCATGGTCCGCGGGAGCATTCAATTCACGGGTTGGGATTGCCCTGTTTGTCGGGCTGATCTTCTCCTGGTTTGGCGACTTGTTTCTGATTGGTTCGGGTTCGCGCTATTTTCTCGCGGGCTTGGTAAGTTTTTTCATCGGTCACGTGTGCTACAGCATCGCCTTCGCGCTGTATCGCACGCGAATTCCTGTTGCAGCCGCAGCGCTCGTATTTCTGTTGATTCCCGGAGGATTTCTCGCGCGGTGGCTGTTGCCGCATGTTGAAGATCCGGGCATGCGCGTGCCGGTCATTGCCTACATGTGTGTAATCACGATCATGCTCGCGCTCGCCGCCGGTTGTATGCGAAAGCCGGGCGGATTGTGGATCATTTCCGGCGCGTTCCTGTTCTATTTGTCGGACATCTTCGTCGCGCGAGGCGCTTTTGTGCAGTCCGGATTTATCAATTCGCTGGTGGGCCTTCCCGTGTACTTCGGCGGACAGTTGTTGCTCGCAATCAGTATCAAGCACATGCAGGAACCGCAATCCGATGCGGCATAGCGTCTGGGGTCTTGCGCTGCTACTGGCTTCGTGCGCGCATACACCGCACACCGCGCCTGATCTGTTCGCTTTTAACGAGATGGATATGCACCTGCATTGCGGCCTGGAACGGCCCATACCCTTGGACGATTGGCTGAGCATCGCCGCCAATGATGGCCGCAAGGTAATCGTGATGCTCGATCACCTCGAGTTGTACCGGAAATCACCGGAAGAGTATGACGCGTGGTTGGCGGAGAAGAAGTTTCCGCGCTGGTACCCGATGCGAGAGGAAGGGCACCGCGCGTTCATGGCAGATCTCGACGACGCGATTGCTGCCCGGCCCGACTTGCACCTGTTCAAGGGTTGGGAGATATACGAGGGTGAACTCGACACCGGTATTGATGCGGCGGCCATCGCCATGTCGGACATCGTGGGCTGGCACATTTCGCCGAACAACGGCAGGGAAGCGCCGAATGGCGCCACGCTTATTAAACGCGCGACCCAGGTAAAGGAACTGCAAAAGCAGTTTCCGATTCCCATGATGCTCTTTCACCCCTTCACCATGCGGATTGAAAACCTGCAACGTACCGCGAAGGCGCAGGGGCGTGATCCCAATACCATCACGGTCGAAGAGTATCGCTTCTTCAAGCCGGGTGAACAGGAAGAGCTTGCGCGCATTCTGGACGGCGCACCGATCGCGATTGAAATCGGAAAGACCACCGGCACCCTGTGGCTCGATCCCATCGTGCGCGAATCATTCATTCAGGACATCAGGCCGCTGGCTGAGCTTGGTGTTCAGTTCACCGTCTCAACCGACAATCATTACATGATTCACACGCGCCAGAAGTTTCAGCCCGAGTTGTATTGCGCCGCGCTCGGTCTCACGCCGGAGAACACGAACACGCTCGTGCATGAACTCATCCGGCAACGCAACGCGCGACGGGCGAATTAGCGGACTAGTCCATCCACCACATTCTTGATGAACTGCGGATGGTACTCGCCGAATTTGGCGCCGCCCGCATTGCGCGTCATCACGATAATGAGCTGATTTTCCGGATCGATGCGCAGCGTCGCGGCTGATGCCGCGCCATGGCCGAAGGTCTTGGCGCTGAGGCCCGCGTCCGGAATCCACACCGGCCCAATTCCCCACTGCAGGTCGCCAGCGTCAAACTTTACGTAGGGCGCAAGCTTTACTGGCAGCATTTTTTCAAACGTTTCCTCGGAAAAGAATCGCTTGTCGCCATACGCGCCCTTATTCAGCATCACCTGCGCGAACGTGGCGATATCACGCGGCACGCTGTTGGTCCGCGCGCTCATATCGATGGCGTCGGTTAATCCGCAGCCCAAAGGCGCCCAGAAATGATTGCGAAAATACTGCGGCAGCGCTTCCCCGGAGATTTGCTCGATCACTTTTCCCGCGACCGCATACCCGACACCGTTGTAGCCTTGTCGCGTGGCGACTTCGAGGTGCGGGTAATAGGCGGCGATCACTTCCTCGAGATCGTTCATCTCATCGCCGTAATGATCGTTGAACATACGCGGAGGCACTATGCCCAATTGAAGTCCATTGGTGTGCGTGAAGCAATGGCGAATCGTTAACGGCGTTGTAACCTCGATACCCCGGAGTTCCGGCAAGTATCTGTCTATGGGCGCATCCAAATCGACAAGCCCCTGATCAACCAGCGTCATCATCAGCGCGCCCGACAGAAACTTTGAGATTGATGCCATCCAACTCTTTGTATCCAAAGTCATCGGCGCGCCGAACCGCTGCCCATAGGCGCTTTCGAAGAAAATGACGCCGTTGCGCGCAAGGCATACGGCAAAGGCCTCGTCCGTATCCGCCGCCCAGGATTTAAGATGAGCATCAAGCACAGCAATCGACTCCGGCTTAAAACCCGCCTCTTCCGGCGTGCCTACGCGCAGCGTCGTTGCTGGGGGGCCGTCGTTTCGATACGGCGTCACGATTGGATTCGGATGGCTGGCGGCCATGCCGTTCAGCTTGCGCTTCAGCGTGACCCACCATTGCCGATCCAGCGCAAACACATCGTCATAAACGCCCCTCGGTCCGCTGTCCGCAGCGGTCTCGGTCAGACCTGCGAGCACCACCGCGGCGTCCTTGTCTTCATTGAACGCATCCTGCACTTGCCACTGCATAAACGTGCCCAGCGCGCGGGACTGTGCCGCGATTGCGCCGGCATCAATGCCGAGGTCCGGTGGAAGCGTCATCGTCGCTTCGGGCCGGAGCGACCACCACTGAAATACGTTGGTTGGTTTCGTTTGTCGATACAACGTCGCATACCTGCGGAACGGCGCTCCGTGTTGCGGCATCACTTCGATAATCGCGCCGTATCGGCCCGCGGAATCCGCCGTTGTCACTTCATTGAACTGCGCGTCGTAGAAGGTTCGCTTGATGTTGTAGTTGCCGATCAAGCGTTCCGCAATCACCGGGTTCTCAAAGTCACACGCGGGAAACGCGTTGCCCGCAAAAACAGGTGGCGTGAAACGTGGCGCGTAGGTAATCAACTGTTGTGCGCGCCATACGGTAGCGTCAGGCAGGGAAAGCGCCGCAATTACGGTTCTGCCGCCGCGAACTTTCAGCGCGTTAAACGATTCTCCAGGCGGTGGCAGGTCGAAAATCATGTGCGCTGTCGGACGGCCGTTGTTCAACGCAAGTGACGTAGTGGCGAGCGTCTTCCGCCCGTCGCGGACGCTCACAGCCTTGCCTTCCCAGTCCGCGGTGGCGACGACCGAAACCGCCGTGCGAACCTGTTCCGTGTACCGGCCACGCGCGATGGCTTGTAGCGCGCTGCTCGGCTTTCCGGCAAGCCGCAACGTGTACATCGCGCTTGTGCGTCCCGCTGGCGGCGTCAAAGGGAACCATGCCGTGCGGAACATTTTTCGATCCGCGTCCATGTCATTGATGTGGATTTGCACGGCACAGGTCGCGCCGTTCTTTCCACTAATCCCGTGTATTTCCCAGGGTAGAAGGGCCTCGACGATGTAGCCCCCGTCCATGCGCGTCCGCGCAACGGACATCGTCGGCGGCGTGCGCGGTTCCGTCGTGCGCCAATCGGCGATCATGTGCTTGGGGCCCGTCGCGTTTGCCGCCATTCCGGGCGCGATCACCGCGTGCACCATGGGCTGCGCGCCGACTGCGGTCGCGAAAAGAATTTCGATACTGTCTGCCTGGGCGAGCGTTCGGTCGTCGTCGTTTTCGACGCTCTCGTTGTCCCGAACTGTTGCGAGAAAGAGCAGGCCTCGTTCGTCCCAAGCCAGGCGAAACGACGGATCAAAGTCGTCGGCGGGCATGGTTGATCCGTCGATTGCCGCCATGATTTCCGTGCGAAATCCTCGAGAGCCCCATTCACTGGGATTTCCGTCGATTTCAACGCCAGTGATTCGCGGGATATCGAACGTTGCTTCCTGCGCAAACGCGCCCAGCGCGATTACGACGAACAATCCCAGAAGTCGCATGAAAAACCTCCCCGTCTCCGGATTCGAATTATGATTTCGCCCGTTGTTCATTCAGATTCTTTTCAATTGCATCCTGAAGCGCCGCAGCCAATGCCTTGCGATCCGCGGCGACAATCCCGGCTTCACCAAATGTTACCGATACATAGAAACGTCGAAGCGCCAGCAGTTTCATTGCGTGCTTCAGGAAAGGCGTATCGTCAACCCAGCAAATGGCTTCCTCTGGGGTAGCTTCGCCCGCCGGCGCACTGTAAGAAATTGTTGCATGATGAACGGGTAGCTCCGCGACAATTGCCGGTTCGAGTAACGCGGGTTTGAATGGCAGCACGCGGTCGCCGTAGGTTGTGGTGCTTTCGGGAAACACGAGTATGCCTTCGCCGCGCCTTAATCGGGTGCCGATGATCTCATTCACGCGCATCGCGTCTCGTCGCATGTTTCGATCGATGAACACCGTATTCATTCCGCGCGCGAGCCTGCCGAACAGTGGCCATCGATCCACCTCGACCATGGAGACGAACACACACCCCAGCAACCGGGCATAGACGAACGTATCGAAATAACTGAGGTGGTTTGAGACAAGCAAATACGGTGAAGATGGGGGAGTGCCGGTCACCGTAATCCGTGCACCGGCGATTGCACAGGCGCCCCGCGCCCAGGCGCGAAAGATGACGCCGCGCACGCGGCGCTCAATGTCGGGCGAAAACAATGCGAGGCAGGCCGCCAACACGCGAATCGCGAATAACCACGCGGTCCAGGCTGCAAGGGCAACTACGCGGACAATGAGTCGCGCACGCGAACGCAACGTGGTCGAACGCGCGCGCCGCATGACGCTGCTTTGTGTTGTGCTCCCCATAGGAAGCTTAAGTGTCGCACAGCCCCGCCATCGGGGCAAAACGGCGCGGCGCGAATCTACGCGTTACTCGCCAAACCGAGATTTTCCGCAATGCGACGGAAGAAACCGGGGCGATTTCCACCCGTATCGACCTGTTGCGCGTGCAGGCGCGCGGCGATATCGTGAATACACTTCGTCGCCGGGGCCGACGTGAATCGCATGACGAAGGGGTGCGACTGCATGACCGCCTGTTGCACGTGCGGGTCGCGCGGAACATAGCCCAGATAGGAGAGGCTATGCCCCAGGAATTGTTGCGCGACGTGCATGATCTTCTGTGCGACAGCCTTGCCCTGCTGCTCGTTCAGCGCCTGGTTGATGATGAGACGGAACACGGCGTCAGGCCGCTGAATGAAAATGGTCTTAATCATTGCGTATGCATCGACTATGGAGGAGGGTTCCGGTGTTGTCACCAGGAGAACTTCGTCCGCCGCCGCGGCAAACCCGACAACGTTCTGGCCAATGCCCGCCATCGTATCGATAATAATGAAATCGCAGGATTGCTGGAGTTCTTCCAAGCCGGCGAGCACATTTTGCCGTGCCGTCGGGCCGAGGTCGGCGAAACGGGCGATGCCCGAACTACCCGGCACGACCTGAATGCCGCCGGGACCAGTCACGAGTATGTCGAGCATTCGTTTTTCACCGGTGACCACGTGCTGGAGGTTGTAGAGCGAATTCAGTCCGAGCAGGACTTCGACGTTTGCCAATCCGAGGTCCGCGTCCAACACCGCGACGCGGGCCCCGCGCTGCGCCAGCGCAATCGCGAGGTTGACGCTCGTATTCGTTTTGCCCACGCCGCCTTTGCCGCTCGTCACCGCGAGCACCCGGCCGCTCCGCTGATTATGCTGACGCATGAATTCGCGCAATTGGTTCGCTTGTGTGGCCACGATTCCGCTCACTTTCCCGCAAGGTTGGAGGCCGCGCCGAGCACCAATTGTGCCACATATTCCGGCTGCGCCAAAGCCAAATCATCGGGCACGTTCTGGCCCGTACTCAGGTAGCTCAAAGGTAGACCGCTTTCGGTCGAGAGCGTAAAAATATTGCCGTGACGCCGCGTTTCGTCCAGCTTGGTGAAGAACAGCGCCGAAGGTTTGAGAAGTGCGAAATTCTCGACGATGCAGCGCGCATCTTCCAGGGCGGTCCCGGCGCTGAGCACCAGAATCGTCTCATCCGGTTGCGCGGCCGTCATCATTTCACGCAGTTCGCGAAGTTGACCTTTGTTGAACTGGCTTCCGCCTGCTGTGTCGATAAGCACGAGATCGAAGTCGCGGGTTGCCTCGATCGCTTTGGTCATCTCCGCGGCGTCGTGCACGACGCGCAACGGTATGCCGATGATGTTCGCATAAACCCGCAACTGCTCCGGCGCGGCGACACGGTAGGTGTCCGCGGTGATTAGCGCGACGCGCGCGCGGTGCGTCACGGCGTACTTCGCGGCAAGCTTGGCCAGGTTGGTTGTCTTGCCGACACCTGTCGCGCCGACGAGCGCGATGCGCTTGCACGTGCCCGCGCTCAGGCCGATACCACCGGTCACGCGTACGCTCTTCCGCATTTCCATGACAAGCCGTTGCTCGAACACACGGGGATCGCGAATGACGTCGAGATCGCTCTCGCGCACCACGGCCGCGAGGAGTCCGGCCGCGGCTTTGCGCGATACGCCGTTCTCGATGAGGCGCTTGTAGTGCGGCGCGCATTCCAGCGGCATCGCGGAGCCCGGCGCTTCCGCAACGAGCACTTCCACCAGTTCGCGTAGTTCGCGAATTTCTCGATGCAAGGCGTCGCCCGCAACGGCCTCATCTTTTGGGCGGCGAAACGGAACGACCGGCGCTGGTGTGGCAGGTGTCGCAGGTGTCGCAGGATCCTGGCCGCGCCGTTCCGCAAGGCGTTTCTGCGCGTCACTCACGAGTTTTTGAAAATACGCCACGGAATCCTGAACCGCTTCATCCGATCCGATGCGCGTTTGGCGCGTGACATCGGTGTAGGCGCGCATCGCGGGCGCGGCGGCTTGAGCGGCACGCTGCGCCTGCTTGGACGCGGTGACTTCAATCACTTTCTTGCCAAGAAATCCAAACAAACCGGCCTCCCGCACTTGTGTGGTGCGCAGCACCACCGCGTCGCTTCCCAGTTGTTGCCGCATACGCTGATACGCTTCATCCAGTGAAGCGCCACGGAATCGATGGAATTCCTGTCCCATGCTACACGCTCACCTGACCTTCGCTTTCCAGACGGATTGCGGGATCGATTTCGTTATACGAAAGCACAACCAGCTTCGGCATGTGCCGTTCCACGATACGGCGGAAGTAACGGCGGACCTGGGCCGAGGTCAGCACGACCGGTTCCTGGCCTGACAGCACGAGCGGCTGCACGGACTGCACCGTCGTTCGCGCGATTTGCTCCGCGCGCGCCGGATCTATGGGCACGTACTCGCCGGCATCAGCCTGCCTGATCGCGTCGAGCAATTCGCGTTCGAGATCAGGCGACAACGTGACAACGCGAAGCTGTCCCTCTTCGTCCGCGTAGGACGCGCAAATCTGCCGCGCCAACGCATGGCGCACATATTCTGTCAGCACTTCCGCCTCGCGCGTGCGCGGGCCGAAGTCCGCAAGCGTTTGCAGGATCAATTCAAGATTGCGAATCGACACCCGTTCGCGCAGCAGTGCCTGCAGCACTTTCTGCACCTCGCCCAGGGTGAGTACATTCGGAATGAGTTCTTCGACGACGCTCTTGGCCGTTTGCTTGGCGTGGTCAACCAGACTCTGCGTATCCTGGCGGCTAATAATCTCCGGCGCGTACATCATGAGCAGTTCGGTCAAGTGCGTTGCCAGAACCGCGGTCGGCTCGACGATCGTATAGCCCAACCGCTCCGCGCGATCACGCTGCGATTGCGGGACCCATATGGCCGTCAGTCCGAACGCCGGCTCCTTCGTCACCACGCCGGAGATTTCGTCTTCCACCAGTCCCGTGTTCATGGCGAGATAGTGATCCGGGAGCAGTTCATATCGCGCAATCTCGCTTTCCCGCAGTTTCACGCGATACTCATTTGGTCGGAGGCGCATGTTGTCGACAATGCGCACAACCGGGACGATGAAGCCCATCTTTGACGCCATCTGTTGCCGGATGATTTGCACCCTGGCGAGCAGGTCGCCGCCTTGTTTCGGGTCGGCCAAGCCGATGAGTCCGTAACCCAGTTCTATCTTGAGCGTATCGACGTTCAGCAAATCTTCGGTGCGCGTGGGCTCCGGTTTGGCTTCGCTTTCGCGTTGCGCCAACTCTTGCGCCTTGGCCGTATCCGCGTCGCGCTGAATCGCCTGACTCGCTTGCGCCGCTGCAACGCCGAGAATCGCCGATACAAACAGGAAAGGAATCGTTGGCATGCCGGGCACGATCCCGAACAGGGCAAGCAGCAGCGCGCTGATGCCCAACGCGCGCGGATAGCGCGTCAACTGGCGCGACAAGTCGCGGCCAAGATTGTCCTCGCTTGCCGTACGCGTCACGAGCAGGCCCGCGCCGGTGGAAACAATCAGCGCGGGAATCTGGGAGACGAGCCCATCGCCAATCGTGAGGCGTGTGTAGACTTGAAGTGCATCCATAATCGGCATGCCGTTCACCAGCGAGCCGATCAAGAGTCCCCCGAGGATGTTTACGATCGTGATGATTAAACCTGCGATCGCGTCACCGCGCACGAACTTCGTTGCGCCGTCCATTGCCCCGTAGAAATCCGCTTCGCGCTCAATGGCGCGCCGGCGCGTGCGCGCCTGATCTTCTGTAATGAGACCGGCATTCAGGTCCGCGTCTACGCCCATCTGTTTACCGGGCATCGCGTCCAATGTAAAGCGCGCGGCGACTTCCGAGATGCGCGTCGCGCCCCGCGTAATCACGACGAACTGAATGATAATGAGGATGACGAAAATCACCGTTCCGACTATGTAGCTGCCGCTCGTGACAAACCCGCCGAATGCATCCACTACTGCCCCGGCATGGGCCTGCGTCAACACGAGACGCGTCGTTGCCACGTTCAGGCTCAAGCGAAGCAGGGTCAGCATCAGCAGCAACGAGGGAAACACCGCAAACTCTACCGGGCGCTGCAAATAAATCGTCGCCATGAGCACAACGACGGAAATCGATATGTTTACCGTGAGCAACAGGTCCAGCAACCACGTGGGAATCGGAATGACCAATACGAGCAATACCGCGACCACCGCGAACGCGAGAAACACGTCCTGGTTGCCGCCCCGCGCAGTCGCCTGCGCAGACTCGGTATGTGGCACAGCCGCCATTGCTATCCTGTTACCAGCAATTGTTCGGTTCTCGCGCTAGACATCACACAAACACCGGCGCGTCCGCGAATGACGCGCGCTCCCGCATTTTCTCTTCGCGCGTGTCAATCTTATAAACGAAGGCAAGCACTTCCGCCACCGCGCGGAAGAGGCTCTCCGGCACGGGTTGTCCAACTTCAATGTTCTTAAACAGCGCGCGCGCGAGTTCCGGTTTCTCGACGATGGGCACGTCGTTCTCTTCGGCAATTTCGCGGATGCGCTTCGCAAGCAGGCGCGCGCCTTTCGCAATGACAATCGGCGATTGCATGTTTGCCGGGTCATACCGCAGGGCAACGGCAAACCGAATCGGGTTGGTGATGATCACGTCCGCCTTCGGCACATCGTTCATCATTCGTTTCATCGCCATCTGTCGCTGAATCTGGCGGATGCGCTGCTTGATGCGCGGATCGCCCTCGAATTGCTTCGCCTCTTCCTTGGCCTCCTGCGTGGTCATCATCAGATCGCGTCCGTATTGCCAGCGCTGAAAGCCGTAGTCGAGTATGCCAATCACCAGCATTGTCAGCACGACGCGAAACCAAACGTCGAGCACGAGATCGGTCATCGCCAGCGAAGCGCCAATCGGCGTGAGGTACGAGGCCAGCAACAACTCTTCCCAGCGGCCCCGCATCGTCAGGTACGCAACGTAGGTCACGAGGACGAGTTTCAAAATCGATTTCACCAGTTCCGCCGCGGTACGCACGCTGAAGAAGCGTTGAAACCCGGAAATGGGATTGATCCGATTGAATTTCGGCGTGATGGCCTTCGGCGAGTATAGAAAGCCAACCTGCACAAGATTCATCGCCAATCCCGCCGCGAGCAACAGCAACACCATCGGAGCCGTCGCCTTCGTTGTCAGCCAGATGCTGCCCAGCGAAAAGTTCGCGAACGACGAAGGGGTTATGTCGAAAGAGGAAAGGTTTGCAAAGTAGTACTGCGTGGCTTCGAGCATCGCATCGAATGCCTGCGGTCCCATGTACCAGATCCCCGCCAGTGCGATCATCAATGACCACGCCGCGGTCAGATCCTGGCTCTTGGCGACATTGCCTTCTTCCCGCGCCTTCTGAATTTTGTACGCGGATGCCGGTAAGGTCTTCTCGCCGCCGGTTTCCTGTGCCATGGGCTAGGCCATCCCGCGAATAAGCGTGTCTACGTCGCGGAACATGCGTTCAAACATGCCGTCCAGTAGTCGCAGGTAGACGGTGAGCGACAAAGCCACAACGAGCAGGCCGACGGCGATCGTCAGCGGAAAGCCAATTACAAAAAGATGGATTTGCGGAATCAGCCTGCCCAGAAGTCCCATCGTTACATACGCGAGCATCAGCGCGCCCGCGACGGGCGCCGCGATCAAGAAGCCGTCGATGAACATGGCACGGCCCCACGTGCTTACCTCGCCCAGCAACTCCGGGCGCGCCGCGAATCCGCCCGGCGGAATTCGATCGTAAGTGGAGACGAGCGCGCGAATCATCATGTGGTGGCCGTCGAGCGCAAGCAGATACAGCACGGCAATCAGGAAGAGGAAGAAGCCGAATATCGGCACCTGGGTCTCCAGCGCGGGATTGAAAATGTTCATCAAGCCGAACCCCGTCTGCATGTCCAACACCTGACCGCCGATCTGAATCGCCGCGAAAGTAAGCGTCATCAGGAATCCAATGCACATGCCGATCATCAGTTCGCCCAGCGCGAGAATTCCAAACCCCACCGCATCGTCGGGAATCGGCGTTGCCAGCACGGGTATGTTTGGCGTGATCATCAGTGCGGCCAGCCCTGCCAACCCTATCTTCGCGGTCGCGGGGAAATTGCTCGAACCCAAAACGGGCGCGGTCACGATGAGGCCGGTAAAACGCACCAGCACCAGCACGAAGATTTTGAAAACCTCGACCTCAAACATGTGACGCCTCGGGCGCGTGAGCCGCGCCCATGCCTCCCTTACAAGACCAACCTGGTAAACCCGCCAAACAGGGGCCGCGCGTATGTGAGC
>CALEZK010000082.1 GCA_937928585.1 uncultured bacterium
ATGTGTATAAGAGACAGGGTCATGTGCAAGACCCAATACCGTTTTCCGCCAACTTCCGCGCTGCAACAGGCCCACCAGGCGCCGGTGACTTTGTCATCATCACCCGAAACCGAGCCTGCGGGGAGGATGTAGTTTGTTGAGTCCTCATGCTCGGCCACTTCCTGCGCGAGGCGCACTTGCATACCTGCATGCTGCAAATCGCCTTTCAATTGGATGGTAGCGGCGGTGGAGGTTAATTCGGACTGAAAATCGAACTGGCGCGATTCGCCTGCGGAGATTCGGCGTATTTCCTGGATGAAGGTCTTGCCTTCGAGGTCGCACCAGTCGATCTTCTCCTGCTGTAACGCCTTGCCGTCCGTTCCAATGAAATCAAGCCAGCCAACGTGCTTTTGAATGCTGTTGGACATATGCCAAGTGTCGTAATCCTGATCGCCGACGAGCGTGTCTTTCCAGCCGATGAAGAGGCCGCGATGGTGTGTGAATTTTCCGCCAGCGCCTTTCGTAATGGGCTCTTTGCCGGCGAAGTCCATGATGTGGGTGAAGACTTTGTATGTTGGCTCGCTGTTCTTGGGGTCGAAGGTGGGGGTCATGGTGCGCAGCCAGGGCACCTTGTCAAAACCAATTTCCGAGTGTTCATTGGTTTGAACCACCGAAACTTCGCCCGGGGCAGCGCCCACGGCCGCGGATATCAGGCAAGCAAGCAGAATCGTTGCATTCATTGAAAAGCTCCTCCGATGCTGTACCCTAAACAATATCCTCGCTTGAAATCCATTTGATGTCCCGTTAGCGTCTTGACGAAATGACACAATTACGCATGGAAATCCGGGACCTCTCCAATATTCCGGACATAGCCCTGCCCGAGGGGTACACCATGCGGGCGTACCGAGATGGAGACGAAGAGGGTCTGGCGCGCATCTACGCCGTGTCGCGGCTGGACAAGGATACGCCGGCAATCGTGCGCGCGGACATCATGACGGAACCTTGTTTCACGCCGGAGCGATTGTTTGTAGTCGAATATGACGGCGAAATCGTGGGTACGGCTTCCGCGTGGGTGACGGCGCAGGAGCCGGAGGCGGGCTATCTGCACATGCTGGGCGTGCTTGAACATCACCGAGGTAAAGGCATTGGCGCTGCGCTGACGTGCGCGGCTATGAAGTATTCGCGGGACGAGGGGTTTACCATACAACGCCTCTTGACGGACGACTGGCGTGAGGCGGCGATTCGGTTGTACCTCGATCTCGGGTTCGATCCATTGGTCAGTGATCGGTCTCACCCGGCGCGCTGGGCGACGCTGTCCAAGCGGCTGCGCAGACCGGAGGCGCTCACGCGCATGCGGCGGATGGAATCGGGCAGACCGGAGGCGTTTCTTGCGCGGTTGAGGCGCATGCTGGGTTTTGCTACCCTATAATACTGCGCAACCTCGCATAAAGTGAGGACTTACACAGGGCGAAGCCCCGGACGAACAGACGATCCAATGAATACCGATTTTGATGTCATTGTAGTTGGTGCAGGGCATGCCGGCATCGAGGCGGCGCTAGCGTGCGCGCGCTCCGGCCTGCGCACGCTCATGACCACGCTCGACGTCAACACGATAGGCAAGATGAGCTGCAATCCCGCTATTGGTGGTATTGCGAAGGGGCAGGTGGTACGGGAGGTCGATGCGCTTGGCGGGGAGATGGGCCGGTGCATCGACCGGACAGGCATTCACTTCAAAATGCTGAACCAGTCCAAGGGACCTGCTGTGCATTCCCCCCGCGCACAGGCGGACCGCGAAGCGTATCAGGTGGATATCCAGCGGGTGTGTGAGGCGCAGGAAAACCTCTCGCTGATGTCGACGAGTGTCGACGATTTCATTATTCGGAACGATGCGATCGCCGGCGTGATTATCAGCACGGGCGAAGCGATCTCGGCGCGCGCGGTCATCGTGTGCACCGGTACTTTTCTCGGAGGCAAGCTGCACTACGGCATGAACGATATTCCGGGTGGGCGCGCGGGGGAGATGCCCGCGCAAGCACTCTCCGAGACGTATAAGCGACTTGGATTTCAGGTGAACCGTCAAAAGACGGGGACATGCCCGCGACTGCATACGGACACGATTGATTACGATGCGCTCACGCCGCAACACGGCGATGAGCGTCCGCGTCCGTTCTCGTATTCGACGCCAGCAGAGGGTTTTGCGCCGAACAAGGCGATTTGCTGGATCACGAATACCAGCGAGCATACGCACGAAATCATCAAGGCGAATCTGGAACGATCGCCGATGTTTACCGGAAAGATCGGCGCGACGGGCACGCGGTATTGTCCGAGTATTGAAGACAAGGTGTTCCGGTTTTCGGACAAGACGAGCCACCGCATTTTTCTCGAGCCCGAGGGCTTGAACACGCCAGAAGTGTATGTAAACGGCCTTTCGACGAGTTTGCCGGTGGACGTGCAGGCGGCGATGTTGAAGACGATTCAGGGTCTGGAGCGCGCGGAGATCGTCCGCGCGGGGTACGCGGTGGAGTATGACTTCATTCAACCGACCGAACTGAAGCCGACGTTGGAATCGAAGCGCGTGCGCGGGCTTTACCACGCGGGGCAGATCAACGGCACTTCCGGGTATGAGGAAGCGGCAGGGCAGGGGATGTTTGCCGCGTTGAATGCAATCCGGCAATTGCGCGGCGAGGCGCCGCTGCATTTGTCGCGTAGCGACGCCTATATTGGCGTGATGGTCGATGATCTTGTCACGCGCGGCGTGATGGAGCCGTATCGATTGTTTACGTCGCGCGCGGAATACCGGTTGCTGTTGCGGCACGACAACGCCGACGAGCGGCTCGCGCATTTTGGCATCGCGGGGGACCAGTATGTGGCTTCCGTGCGCGAAAAGTATGCGCGTGTGCGCAGCGAGATTGAGCGGTTGAAGAATACCGTTATTGCGCCCACGGCGGATGTGAACGCGTGGCTGGCGAGTCGCGGCCTTGTGCCGATGCAGGAGCCGCAACCGGCATCGCGATTGTTGAGCAGGCCCGAATTGGGCGTACGCGAGGTTTGGGAACTTGTACCGCCGGCGGAGACGATGAGCTATGACGAAGCCGAACAGGTTGAAGTAAACGTGAAGTATGAAGGCTACATTCAACGGCAAGAGCGCGATCTTGAAAGATTTCAGGCCGCGGAACTGCGTCCCATTCCCGCTGATTTTGAATTTGCGTCGGTGCCGGGTTTGCCACGGGAGAGCATGGAGCGGTTGCGGCAGGTGCGCCCCGCGAACTTTGGGCAGGCCGCGCGCGTGCCCGGTGTGCGGCCTTCGGATATCGCGGCGTTGCACATTTACGCGGAGAAACTCGCGCGCACGAAGGCGACTGCATAATGCAAATGCCGGTCGACCTGCGCAGCGACACCGTGACGCGACCAACGCCCGAGATGCGCGCGGCAATGGCGGCAGCGGAAGTGGGCGACGATGTTTTCGGAGAAGATCCGACAGTCAATGAACTGCAGAATCGTGTCGCCAAATTGGTGAATAAGGAGGCGGCCCTTTTCGTTCCGACGGGCACGATGGCAAACCTGCTGGCGATCAAGGTGCAATCTCATCCCGGCGATACGGTGATTTTGCACAAGGATTCGCATCCGTTCAACTATGAGTCCGGCGGATTGGCGGTCGTGGCGGGGTTGATGACGAAAACGCTCGACGGCGAGTTTGGATTGCTTTCTCCCGATGCGGTATCCGCCGCGTTATGTCTGAATCCCGATCACCACTATTCGCAGACGACGGTCATCTCGTTGGAAAACACGACCAACCGCGGCGGCGGCGCGATTTTTCCGATACTGGCGATAGCAGAGATTGGCCGTATTGCGCGCGAGAACGGTCTAAAGGTGCATCTCGATGGCGCGCGCATATTCAATGCCGTGGCCGAGAGCGGCGTGCCCGTGGACGGGTATGCAACGCATGTCGATACGATTTCATTTTGTTTTTCCAAGGGACTGGGCACGCCAGCGGGATCCATACTCGCGGGATCGGCGGAGACCATTGATTCTGCGCATCGATACCGGAAGATGTTGGGTGGCGGTATGCGACAGGTCGGCATTTTGGCTGCTGCTGCATTGTACGCGTTGGACAATCACATTCTGCGGTTGAAGGACGATCATCGCCGGGCGCGGCTGTTTCGCGAGGCACTGGGGGCGCTTTCAGGAGTGAGTCTGCCGTTGCCTTCACCCACGAACATTGTTTATGTGGACGTGCACGATTCAATGGAAGCGGTGGGCGTATTGGCTGAACGCGATGTCTATGTGCTTCCGGTGGGGAAAACCCGCGTGCGGTGCGTATTTCATCTGGACATTGACGATGAAGGGCTCGAACTCGCCATTGACGCGTTTCGCCATGTTGCCCGCCTGGGCGCGCGAAAAGAGACCGTGCATTAACGCATTTGCCAAACGGACTCTGCGCAGGTCATTTTTTTCTTCCCGCTAGTACCC
>CALEZK010000083.1 GCA_937928585.1 uncultured bacterium
GGTGTGGCGCAATGGAGCAGCACAAACTGCCAATTCAAAGCGCTGGCAGGCAGAGCACCTGAATCAGGGTCGTTTCCTTCGCCGCTAAAATCGATCTCGTCGCCAACACGCCACGTCAAAGACGAAAGGGGTTCCAGAATTGTGGCGACCGGCGGGCCGTTGTCGACAGCGATGATAATCGTGTCGATATCGAACAAGGCACCTGAATCGGTGACCTTGAGACTGACCGGGTAGTTGCCGCTTGAGGGGAACGACATCAGCGGCTCGATGTCTGTGGAATCAGAGAAGTCGCCGTCGTTATCAAAATCCCATGCATACGTCAGCACATCGCCAGCATCCACATCACTCGAAGCCGTTGCGCTGAATTGCACCATCAATGGGGAAGGGCCGCTAGTGACGTCCGCATTGGCAACCGCGACAGGTGGATGGTTGGAGCTGAAGTATTGAATGCGCTTGACCGCTCCCAGTGTGATGTCCAGAAAGAAAATATCGCCGTCGGGTCCTAATTGTAGGTCAACGGGATCGACATGCCCGTCCGCGAATGTGATGACATCGTTTGGATTGGGGTTGCCGTTGATATCCGGAAACATGACGCGGATGTCTTGCTGGGTATAGTCCGCCCAGAAGAGCGCGCCATCGTAGATGGACGGATAGTTTCCACCCTGATAGACGACGATACCGGTTGCCGAGCCACCAGTGAAATGCTGATAGGAATAGAAAGGCGCGGCAACAGACCCGTCGTTGTAGAGCGCAGTGCAGACGGGTAGGCTGGCGCCTTCGTAGCTTGGCTGTGGTCCTGGACCTTCATAGCAAGGCCAGCCGAAGTTCGGGATTGGCCCGACCAAAGGCGATTCGACCTTGTTGACCTCTTCCCAGGAGTTCCATCCTACGTCGCAAATGTAGACGTCCCCAGTTGTGGGGTGAATCGTGAAGCGAAAGGGGTTTCGCAGGCCATACGCTAGAATCCTATCGTCGCTTGGATCTCCTCCGATGAGCGGATTATCCGGCATGGCTTCGCCGGTGTCGGGGTCGATGCGAATCAGCGTCCCATTCCAGCCCAGCGGATCGCCGGTTGTGCGGAAATCCTGCGAACGCATCGCGCCACCTTCTTGCACGGGATCGTTACACGTTACGGGACCGGCGACGTTTCCGTCAGCGTTGTGCGGTTCATCCTGACCCCAATCCACAAAGCCGTAGCTGCCGCCATCACCATATGTCATGTAGAGGGAACCATCGGGACCGAAGTTGAGGTCGCCCATGGAGTGGCTGGGGAAAATTGCGCACCATCCCTCGAGTATGACCACTTCATTTCCGACCATTTGATTGGTGGCGGGATTAATTTCAATTCGTGACAGGCGACCACCTGGCGCGCCGCGCATAGTGTAGGCGACATAGAGATAAGGTCGTGTCGGGAATTCTGGATCGACGGCTAGACCCAGCAAACCGTGGTCGTGATAGGCCCAAAGGGGGTCGCCGAACTGGTGAACGATGGTGAAAGTCGTGTCGTTAATGTTATCGAACGCCACCAAACGTCCGTACTTCTCAGCGACAAAATACCGGCCGTCTGGTGCGAAGCGCATTGCAGTCGGCAAGTAGAAGCCCTGAAACAGGGTGGTTTCCTGAAAGCCTTCGAGATAGGTCTCATGTGCGATCGCTGATCGGAGGACCTGCGTCGCAAGTTGGGCGGGCGAGGCTTGAACAGTGGGGCTCAGCGTGCAAGCGCATATACAGAAGGCACTTACAGTAAAGCCGATAAACTTTGTACTTCTTCGATACATCAAACCCCGCAATTCTCGAAGGCAAGGCATAACTTGCCCTTATTGTCTGCTCAGTTCAAGGTTCATGCCACTACTAACTGATACTGCTAACCCGCAACGCCATAATAATTTAACGGGACCATGAGAATCTTGAGCACGGTAGCGTAACGGCAAAACCGGAGAAAATTAATCAATACTGAACAACAGTTGGTCAGAAAAAGAAAATCGACAGTCTGTCAATATATAACAAGGTTTGGCTTGACGATTTAGTGTCGTCAAAAGCTGCAAGGCGTACATATATTTTTCTTGCAAGTGCTTGCCCTGCCGCTGTCTCCTTTCCTTAAATCTACCCTTTGATCGCCGATTCGTCAACAAATCATGAAAAGTAATCTGGTTTTTGCCCGGTGAACGTGAAGCGGGGTAGCATATGCGCGAGTTTGGTTCAGCATGGCGCGGAACGGGAGAGACAGGTGGGCGTTTTAGATTCGGTTGATTTCGAACGAAAGCGAGAGCAACTTGTCAGGGACGGATTCTGCGTTGTTCCGGGCGTGCTGACGGGTTCTTTGCTTGAGCGCTGGCGGGCCTACAGTGATGGCGTACTCGACCGAACGAAATTGAATCCTGATACGAAGTATCAGGGGAGCGATTTTCATATCAATTCGCGCCGGCGGCATGAGCGAGGCGAGTACCATCGGCCGGATCAGGGTCTTTGGACGCCATTGGTGGATGAGCTTGTGGACTTGCCGGCGGCTGCGGATGCCTGCGTGAGACTGGGTCTTGAAGGCGGGCGAGCGGACGATACCGTGCTGATCCTTAGCAAGCCTGCGCACGGTCCTGCCTTATACTGGCATCAGGATTTGATGGAGTGGAACCACCCATCCGCAGGGTTGCCGTGGCCGACACGCGTTTTCCTTTCCTACTATCTGGTGGACACCAGCGTGGAGAATGGGTGCCTTCGCGCTATTCCTGGAAGCCATCGAAAGCGGCATGCGTTACACGACATACTTCCTGCGGCACATGGACCGGAGATACAAGCACTGGACACGTCGCACCCCGTTTTCATGGATCATGCTGATGCTGTCGATTTGCCCGTGAATGCGGGGGACCTCGTAATCAATGATGCCCGAGTCTTGCATGCCGCCCATGCGAACAAGACAGCAGCGCGTCGTACCCTATTGCTCCAATGGCATACGATATTTCCGTGGCCTGTCGTGCCAAGTTGGTGGAAGGGGGAGATCCCAGAAACCATTGTACGAGCCGCGGAATTGGAAAAGGAGTTTCCCCCGACTCGAATTCCCGGGAAATACCTGGGTTCGGAGGGGAAATTTGTGTAGTTCCTATGGGTTTGGAGGCGATCTGCGCCGGAATGTAAGTCGGTCCTGTGTTGGGTTATACTGTTACGATTAAGGGGATTGCGGTTGGGGTTGTTCCTTGGGCGTCCCAGCTGCGGATAACGAGTTTAAAATGGTCGCCGGTTGTATATCGACTGG
Organism: uncultured bacterium; assembly: GCA_937928585.1. GTDB lineage: Bacteria > Hydrogenedentota > Hydrogenedentia > Hydrogenedentales > SLHB01 > JABWCD01. The sequence goes on from CALEZK010000083.1 coordinate 3,248, forward strand.
TCGGTCTGATGGAGAGAATATGGCGTCACGCATGGCCAAAGTGCCGGATGAAGTGAGTACCGCGAACGAAGCCGAGAAGCGGTTGCTCTCCAGCGCGCTGGGTCTTTTTTCCGAGAAGGGCTACGAAGGCACGAGCATCCGCGAAATCATTGAGCGAGCCGGAGTGACGCGGCCGGTTCTCTACTACTATTTCGAGAACAAGGAACACCTTTTCCGGAAGCTCGTCGAGTCTTGGTTTGTCGAGTTGGTCGAAGATATGGATCGCGCGCTGGACGGCGTCGAGGGGGTCCGTCCACAGTTGGAGACGGTAATCACTAATATATTCGAGCACGCGGAGCGTTCGCCGCAGGTGGTCCGGTTGATCTTTCACACCTTTTTTGCGCCGCGGCACGAGACGCCGAAACTGGACAAGGATCAGTTGTGGGAATCGCGGTACTCGCGCATCAAGAAGATCATGGACTATGGCGTAGCTTCCGGCACGTTTGCGGGGCGAGATCCCGAGACGCTTGCGATGGCATTCTGCGGCATGATGGATATGCATATCATGGTGAAAATCAATCGTCCGCACACAACGCTGCCGAAAGAACTTGGCGAAGCGCTGGTCGATTTATTCGTCGAAGGGGCCACGTCGCACTCGCGATAGGAACCGCGTCTTGCGGCACTATATTTGTGTCCTCTAGACTCTATTTTGCCGATTCATTCACAGAACCGAGCGTGCAATTGAAGTTCTAAATTGCCTAAGGGACCGATATGAAGAAGTTTCTGGTTTCCGCCGCACTCTGCGGTGCGCTGCTTGGGGTTGGCGGCCTCGTTGTATATGCAGCGACCGGCCGAATGGCCGAACGTCAAGCGGCCCGCGAAAACAGCAAGCAGGTTGCGCGAATCCCTAACGTGAAGGTGTCCGTTCTTGCGCCGCGCCTTGTGGAAGATCGTCTGACGCTGGTCGGGACGCTGGAGCCTTGGGAAAGCGTGACGATCAGCGCGGAAGTTGGAGGCAAGATCGAGTGGAAGGGCGTTGAGCAGGGCGATGTCGTTGAGAAGGACAAAGAGCTCTTTCGGATAGACACGGAGACCATTCAAACGCGGCTCGAACAGTCGCGCGCACGCGCGCGACTTGCTTCGCAGGAGTTTGATCGCGTGCAGCGTCTGACCGATCGTGGCGTTGGTCCGCAACGTGATCAGGACAGCGCCGTAGCCAACCGTGATGTCTTGGACGCGGATGTCCGCTCGATGGAAATACAATTGCGCAAGAGTCATGTGAAAGCGCCAATGGACGGCAAGATAGCGCAGGTGTTCGCCGAGCAAGACGAATTCACCGATCTTGGTAAGCCCCTGGTGCAAATAGTGCAATTGCACAAAGTGAAACTGCGCATCGGGATACCGGAACGCGATGTGCCGTACTTCAAGGTTGGCGACACGGTGACCGTGAGCCTGGACGCAATTGCTGACCGGCAATTCACGGGTACGATTCATTTGATTGCGCCGGTAGCAGACATTTCGACCCACACGTTTTCGACGGAGATCGCGCTTGACAATACGGACGATGTTCTGAAGCCCGGCATGATCGCGCGCGCGAATCTGGTGCGCAAGTCGTATCCGGACACGCTTGCAGTGCCACTTTTCTCGACTGCCCTGATCGACGACAAACGATTTGCGTTCGTTGAGAAAGACGGGAAAGCCGAACTGCGCGAGATCGAGATAGGGGTGATTCAGGGTAGCGAAGTTCAGGTGACGAAGGGTTTGGCGCCTGGCGATCGGCTTATCGTCGCGGGACAGCGCGAAGCGCGCCCAGGCGAACCGGTCAATGTGACTGAGATCGTCCCGTGACAATCGTCAACTTTGCTGTTGACCGGCGTATATCCGTATACGTACTCGTGTTCATCTTCATTGTCACGGGGTTGTATTCGTATATCGTCTTGCCCCGCGAGTCAGCGCCGGAAGTTGTAGTGCCCTATGTGACGGTGACGACCCGGTATGAAGGCGTGACGCCCG
>CALEZK010000084.1 GCA_937928585.1 uncultured bacterium
TGTTTCGTATTGGTTTCGTTCGAAGGAATTGACCGGAGCTCTCGAATGCTTCTGCCGTCTCGAAGGTTCTCCAGATTGACGCCCTTCGGGGATTCTGCGCCTTTGCTCAATTGGAAGGATTCCGATGCTGGCATCTTCTCAGTTCGACCGCCTGTTAGAAACGCGACAGCGAACGCGATTGACGCGGCAGAAAGTGCCGAGACGTAAAAGATTCGCCGATAGTTGGTTCGTCGAGAATTTCGTCCCGATTCGGCGTTTTGCTCGATCGTTGCGCGTTGCGCTTCCAGCAATGCAGGTACATCGCCATTTTTTAGTGTCTCATTTACCAGCTTTGCAGATGCGGATACTTCGTCAAGCGCGGCGCGCAACGCCGGATCGGATTCCAGCGACGCTTCGAAGGTCGCGCGTTCTTCCGGCTCCAATTCATCCAGCACATACGCGGTGAGGCGTGGGTCGTTTTTTTCTTCGTTCATCATTTTATCCTCGCTCACGGGGCTGCGTTTTTCGCGTGGACCCGTGCGGCAATGCGCGTAAGGAGCGCGTGCATTCGGTGGTTAATGGTCGCTACCGGCGTCCCGGTGATTTGGCTGATCTCGCGGTAGGTCAGTCCCTCGTGAAACTTGAGGAGAATCACTTCGCGTTCCGCGGGTTCCAACAATTCGATCTCGTCGTACACCATGCGCCGGGCGTCGTCGTCGTCCATCGCGTCACCCGGCTGGGGCATGGGACAGGTCAGGTTCGATTCAACTGTCTCGTCCAGGTGGACCGTTCGCTTCGTTTTGCGGCGATTATCCAGCGCCCGGTTTCGGCAGACGGTAAACAGCCAGCCCGCGAGTTTGCCGTTTAACATTTTCGCGTCCGCGTTACACAACTGGAGGAAGGTGTCCTGCACGGCGTCCCGCGCAGATTCGAGGTCGCCCGCATAGCGCAAGGCATACCGAACGAGCGGCCGCTCGTAGCGGTCCAACGCCTCACGCACCCAGGTCGCATGCTCTTGATCGGGTTCTTGCATCGGCTACCCTGCCCACCTTCTGGTGGGTATAACGTTTGAGACGGGGATTTGTACAACAGGGTCCGCAAGGGCGGGAGGGCGCTCGGGGTCGAGCGCCTTCTTGCCGGCACAATCTCGTGCGATTATGTGCTTTACGACGTGTTCACCGCTTGCCGCAGATTCTCATACGCAGGATCCCAGAGGGGGCCGGTGGGATCGAGAAGGGTTGCGACGTAGTCGGGGTTGACCTGGATGGCTTTTTCCAGGAATTCGCGCGCCTTCTTGGGAGTGCCGCGCGTACTTTCGTAACTGGCGTTGTTAAAGAGTTTGAAGGCGCGCTTCATCGATTCGGGGCGTGCCTTCATGCGTTCGGGTTGGTCTTCGGGCAGCAGCGTTGTGTCGTGTTGGGCGCGGAGTTCGAAGGAATGTTTGTCCGGCATATCCAACGTTCCCCTGTGTTTTGGGTCGAGGAATTTTGCGAACTGGCGCAGTTCGCACGACAACCGCAGGTATGCCTGCATGTAGACGCTGGGCTTGTGGTCGGTGCGCTGGAATTCTTTTGCGGTGGTGAGGGTGAGGTCCTTTAGCGGACTTTCCGCCATGGCGGTGGCGGCGCGCATCGTCATGACGTGCAACATTGCGACGTGATGCGCGGTGTGCTGTGTGAGGCCGTCGTTGTGATTTATGGACTGCGCGCGTTCGAGTGCGTCCGTGAGCGATGCGTTGTATTGCGCGGTTTCGTAAGGACACTTCGGACGTTCGCGCGCGTCGAGACTCAGGATGTCCGGGCCCGCGCAGGGGCACGTCTTCCACATGGGGCAGTGATCGCCGCAGGTCTGGATTGATCGCGCGTACAGTCCGTGAATGACGCCGTTGCGGTTGCCGGGTTGCGCGCCGGTGAGGTTGAATCCGCCATGGTAGCGGCATCGTCCATTTTCATGGTTGGGCGCGAGCGTGCAGGGATTTCCGGCGAGGTTGCGCGCGCCGCATACCGGCCGGTTGAGTTGTGACTCTAATGCTTCGACTTTTGCGATGTGCGCATCGTCCCACGCCGGGGAACATGGCGTGCCCAAGGGCGTGGTGCGACGGGGCGTGGCGGCGGGAGATTGGGTTTGTTCTGGATTCATTGTTGTAGACCTCTATAAACAAGGGCCGTTTTGTTGCATTGGTTTGAGGTCGGCCAGGACGCATGGGAGCTACGGTGGGGACGGACTTGGAGGAGTACAGCGG
>CALEZK010000085.1 GCA_937928585.1 uncultured bacterium
AGTATTGGCGGAACTGTAGTGTGAAATCCCCATGCAGACCGGCGCGCGTCGTGCGCACCGGTCTGCATGGGTTAGATGAAGATCACCACTTCGATTCAAGAATGGCGGACTCGTTGAAGATGCTCAGCATGATCGTCGTGCGCGCGTTCGTGGTATAGAGAATCACGATCTTGCCATCGCTGCGCTGAATTGCGTATGGATACGCGTACGTGTTGTCACCGCCGAGAATGTCACGCGAGTATGCCCAGGTCTTGTCGTTATCCGTCGAGATTGCGACGGTAAGCGGGGTGCGCTCATTCATGTTGTCGTTGTAGACCATGAGCAAATTGCCGCTCTTGAGTTTGATGAGGTCCAATGCGGAGTTGGGGTTTTTGAATGGCGTATCAACACCGTCGCTCCACGTATAACCGCCATCGCGCGACTCCGAACGGATTGCGTAGCCCGTTTCGGTGGGGAGGAAATTGCCGCCGCGGCGAATGTAGCAGATCAAGTACTCATCGGAAATCTGGACGACTTGGGCCTGGAGATTTCCGGTGGGAGACTTGATTCGATTGGTTTCCTTCCACGTTTTTTCTTTTGGGTTGTAGCGCATGAAATAGGAGCACGTATCCGCGCTGGTCATTTCCGGGTCATTGCCTGCTTCAAAATACATCGGCAACAGATAGTCGCCGTTGTTCAGCACGATGGGTTGTCCGCGGACCATGGAACCTGCTTCGAAATTGATGACGATGGGATCGGTCCATGTTACGGCGCCGTCATGCGACATCTTCGCGATGACGCGCGCGTCGGACCATGTTGTGCCGTAGATGTTGTTGTAGAAGAGCCAAACCACGCCATCGGGCGCTTGCCAGATGACCGGATTGCCATCGCCATGGTCTGGCGTATCGGCGATTACCTGCGGAGCGGTCCACTGCAACTCGCCTTTTTTGAGGCGGGAGCCGTAGACCGCGGTGTCGGTGCTGTATTCGTCGGAGCCGCCGTAGTAGGCGATATACATGTCGCCGTTGGCGAGTTCCGTGATGGAGGCGGGATGTTTGTAGATGCCGGGATGTTCGGGTCCGAAGATGCGATAGGTTTCGATGTTATCCCGTTCGGGATTCTTCTTGACCTGCGCCAATGTTGGAATGGAGGCCACGAGGGCGATCAGCGTGGCCGTGCTCAGAATCTTTCTCATTTTGTTTTCTACTCCCTTCGCTCGAGTAACGTTGACTACTAAACCTGTCCGCCAGCAATACACTTCAGTTCCCGGGCGTAATCTTCCGGGGTATCCATATCACGCAAGACATCGCCGGTGCCGATCGGATATTTCAGCACTTCCTCGGGCCTGCCGTAGATCAGCCCGCGCAGGCCGGTGTCGTCGAACTGCGTCATAACCATGTCGCGGTACTTCGCCGAAATGAGCACGGGGTGGCCGGTGTCGTCGTCATGAAATGGCACGACGATGCCGTGTGTGCCGTTGCGAAATGCTTTTATGAGCGCATTGACGACCGTTGGCGTGAGACTTGGTTGATCGCCCAGCACGACCATGAAGGCTTCGAGATCGGCCGGCATTTCCGCAAGACCACATCGCACGGATGTCAGCATGCCCTCTGTGTATCGCGGGTTATGCGCGAAGATTACATCGCGACTGGGGAGCGCTTCGTGCACACCATCTTGATCATGACCTGTGACTACCGCGGTCAATCCGACTTCGCTCGCGAGCACCTGATCGACGATATGCTCGATGACCTTTTTGCCTGCATAGGGCAGCAATAATTTTTGCTTCCCCATGCGCCGGGATTCTCCCGCGGCCAATATGATTGCGCCGATCATGCGGTTGTGTACACGCTTAACGGTTTTGTTGCGCCGTTGTGTTTGCGGCGCGCGGCGACGACTTCGGACACAATGCTGATCGCAATTTCCTGAATGCTTTGCGCGCCGATATCGAGTCCGATGGGACTTTTCACCCGGGCAAAATCTGCTTCAGTGGCGACGCCTTCGTCGATGAGGCCCTGGCGGATGATGTGCGCTTTGCGCTTGCTGCCGATCATGCCGATGTAGGGCGCTTGGGAATGGATGCATTCCTTCAACACGACGCCATCGTGGCGGTGTCCGCGCGTGACGATGATGACGAACGTATTTGCGTGAATCGGCGCGGCGGCGATTTCTTTTGGAATGTCGCCGCAAATGGTCTTGACTTGTTCCGGATATCGCGCGGAATCGGTGAACATGGCGCGGTCGTCGATCACGGTGACATCAAAACCGAGCCATACACCCAACTTGGCGACGGCCTGGCCGACGTGTCCGCCGCCGGCTATGAGCAGTGCCGGGGCCGGCTCGATGGGTTCGATGTAGACTTCGGCGCACATCTCGCCGTCGGTGGTTTGTTCGACGCAGTACGATGGTTCCGACGAATGCAGACAGGCGCACAATTCGGCGGAGCCAGGGAACGGGCAGAAGTTTTCGATATCGACTTCAGCCACCCAGCGGGTTTCCACTTCGCCATCGACGCGCAGCTGGATAAGCAAAGCGCCGCGCTGACCGAGCGAAACTGCTTCGGCGGCGGCGGCGAATGCGTCGCGGTGGCGCGCAGGCCTTGGTTCGACCAAAACGCGGACCTTGCCGCCGCAGATGAGGCCGTCGTCCCAGCCAAAGTCGTCATTCAGGTTCAGGTCGAAGGCCATGGGCTTGCCGCCGTCCAGCGCATCCAAGGCGCGGCGGCGGGATTCCGCTTCGAGACAGCCTCCGCCGAGGGTGCCGTGGATCGGGCCCGCGGCTTCGAAGAGGGCTTTCGCACCTGCTTTTTGGGGCGTCGAACCGGACGCGCGAATCACGACGGCGAAGGCAAAGGGGACGCTCTCGTCGATGAAGCGCACGGCTTGGCGGTAAAGGTCCATGTATTGATTCGTCCTGGTTGCAGCCCAGAAGCACTCGGCATTCTAGAGAGCGCAAGGCAATGCGGTCAAGGTTTGTGCGCGTTCGTATCCATAACGGCCGTTGCGCTGATGTGAATATGACAAGAAATACGCCAATCCCCTACTTTCCCGCTTGCACACAGCCCGGCATGATGCTACTTTGGAGGCTGCGGCTTCTCTGTACATTTGATTGCTCGAAAGCGGGCTGCGACTGCATGGAGCGGGGGCCGTACACAGGGTGTTTTGCGTTCGTTCAACGGTGAAGGAGTTTCTCTATGCCAATGGATGATGCGGGGAAGACGCGATCCGGGTTGTCGCGGCGCGGTTTCCTTAAGACCGTCAGTGCCGGCGCGGCCGCCACGGGTCTTGTGCGGGAGACGACGGACACGCCCGTCGCCAGCGCGCAGGAAAAAGCGATTGTCGGTCCTGGGCCGGTCCCCATCAAACTGGATATCAACGGCGAAGCGAAATCGCTCAGCGTGGAGCCGCGGGTGACGCTGCTTGATGCGTTGCGCAACCAGCTCGACATTACCGGCGCGAAGAAGGTGTGCGATCGCGGCACTTGCGGCGCCTGCACGGTGTTGCTGGATGGTAAGGCGATCTATGCCTGCTCGATGCTTGCGATTGAGGCGCAGGGCCACAAGATCACGACGATTGAAGGCCTCGGGTCTCCGGAGAAGATGAGCGACGTTCAGTCCGCGTTCGTGAAGAACGACGCGCAACAATGCGGTTTCTGCACGCCGGGGTTCGTGGTGGCGTGCACGGCATTTGTGAAGCAGCACCCCAACGCATCGCTCGACGATGTGCGCGACGGGCTTGGCGGCAACTTGTGCCGTTGCGGAACGTATGCGGGCATCACTGAGGCCGTCCTTCAGGTCGTGAAAGGAGGCGCATAATGGCTAAGAACGCATGGCCCCCCGCCGACAAGACGGTGTTGATGGGCAAACGCATTGCGCGCCTTGACGGGCCCGCGAAATCCACAGGTCGCGCGAAGTACGCGTATGACATGAATCGTCCGGGTATGTTGTATGCGCGCCTTTTAAGTTCGCCGCATGCGGCAGCCAAAGTTACCGCGATTAATCTTGATGAAGCGAAGAAGGTGCCGGGTGTTGTCGGCGCGTGGGCGGAGATTGCAACAGCCGAACCTGACAATGAAGTGCGCTATGCGGGAGAGATCATTGCATCCGTTGCGGCGACTTCGGAAGAGGCGGCGCGCGAGGCGCTCACGAAGATCCAGGTGCAGTATCAGGTACTCCCCCACCTTGTCGACGATACGGACGCAACGAAATCCGACGGTCGGGAACAGGGAGAAGACAAGCCGGATGCCGCGGCCGTAGACGCCGCGATCTCGGGCGCGGAAGTAAAGGTTTCCGGCAAGTACGGTTTGGCGTGCATTACGCATGCATGTCATGAGTCGCACGGTCAGGTTTGCGAGTTCGGCGCGGACGGTAATCTTTATGTTTGGCCGTCGACGCAAAACGTATCCGCTTACGCGGGTGGTTTGAAGGACGCGTCGGGACTTGCGGTGAACCAGATATTTGTGGATTGCCAGTACATGGGCGGCGGGTTTGGATCCAAGTTCGATTCGGGACGTTGGGGCGCGATATCCGTGCGCATTTCGAAAGAGACCGGTAAGCCGGTGAAGTTGATGCTGGAACGCGACCAGGAACTTTTGATTGGAGGCAATCGGCCGTCGGCGTATGCCGATGTTACGGTCGGCGCGACGAAAGACGGCACGATTTCCGTTTGGTCGTCGAATGCCTGGGGATCTGGCGGAATGGGCGGTGCGGGTCGTCTTGGCGTGCCGTACGTATTCACGAAGATTCCAAACGTGCGCACCTTGAGCAAGGGTGTGCGCACGAATCGTCGCGGCGCGGTGGCGTGGCGCGCGCCGGGTCACCCGCAGGCGTGCCTCATCACGATGGCCGCGATTGCGGATCTCGCCGCCGAACTGAAGATGGACGAGCTTGAGTTCTTCCTGAAAAATGTGGCGCTGACGGATCGGCCCGAGGTGTATACCGAAGAGCTCAAGATCGCCGCGGACATGATTGGGTATAAGGATAAAGCGCACCTGCGTTCGAATCCGACCCCGGGCACGTTGAAGCGCGGGCTCGGCATCGGCATTCACACCTGGGGCGGTATTGGCAACGATTCGCAAACCGAAGTCGTCATCAACCCGGATGGCGCGGTGAGCGTATCGATTGGCACGCAGGACCTGGGCGTCGGCACGCGCACCGCTGTGGCAATAGTCGCCGCGGAAACGCTGGGATTGCCGCTGGACAAGGTGCAGGCCAACATCGGCAAGAATTCGTATCCGCCGTCAGGCGCTTCTGGCGGTTCGACCACGATTGGTGGCGTTTCCGCCTCTACGCGTGATGCGTCAACCATCGCATTGAATGCACTGCTTGAGAAGGTAGCACCGGTACTGGGCGTAACGGTTGATGAGCTGGAGGCGCGCGACGGCAAGATTCAGGTTGCGGCGACGCCCTCGAAGTCCTTGCCCTGGGCCAAGGCGTGCAGCCTGCTTGGCCAGATGCCGATCAGTGGCCGCGGTGAAAACAAGCGCGGCAAAGGCGTTTCGGACGGCACGATACTCGACGATCAGGGCGTCGGCGGCGTACAGATCGCGGATGTTTCCGTCGATGTCGAAACAGGTCAGGTCTTCATCAATGAGTTCGTTGCAGTGCAAGACTGCGGGCGAATCGTCGACTTGCTGACCGCTGAGAGCCAGGTGTACGGCGCGCTGATCATGGGTGTAACGTACGCGCTGTATGAAGAGTGCATCTATGACAACATAACCGGACGCATGCTGAACGCGGATCTCGAGTTCTACCGACTCGCGACGCTCGCTGATGTGGGCAAACTGAAGGTGCACATGATGACGGGGCCGGGATACGACACGCGCGGCGTCATCGGGCTCGGCGAACCGCCGGTGATTGCACCGGGAGCGGCGATCTCGAATGCCGTGGCCAATGCGATTGGCGTTCGCGTGCCGACGTTGCCACTGACACCGGAAAAGGTGCTTGCAGCCCTTGAACAAGGAGGTAAACTCGCATGAATGCATTCGAATATGCCATGCCGAAAAGCATAGACGAGGCGATTTCGCTGTTGAGCGAAACGCCGGGCGAGTCGCAGGTCATGGCGGGAGGCACGGACCTCGTCACCGCGCTGAAGCAGGGGATCGTTTCGCCGAAACGCGTTGTCAGCCTTCGCCACATTGATGAACTGAAATCGATAGAAGCGAGCGGCGACGGACTTCGCATCGGCGCGATGGCGACGCTCGATGATCTTGCCGCGCATGACGGGGTGAAAGCAGGCGCTGCATCCATCGTCACCGCGATCAAGGGAATTGGAAGCCAGCAGATTACGTCGATTGGAACGATTGGCGGCGACTTGTGTCAGCTTCCGAGAGATTGGTATTTCCGACTTGGATTTGGTTTGGTCGCGCAGTACGAGGGTAAAGACCTCGTGGCGGAAGGCGACAACCGGTACCACGCGATTTTTGGAAACGACGGCCCAGCCAAGTTTGTGAACGCATCGGTGCTTGCGCCCGCGCTCATTGCACTTGGCGCGAAGGCCAGCGTGGTGGGATCGGGCGGTGCGAAGCGCGAGATCGCGCTGGAAGAACTCTTTCATGCGCCGAAGAAATCCGAGGATGGGAATACGACACTCGCTTCGAACGAGATCGTCACGCACATCCTGCTGCCGCTGGGCGCGAGAAAGAACGCGTTGTACCACGTGAAGCCGCGACACGGTCTGGATTGGCCGATTGTGTCTGCTGCTGTCGCATTCGAGAACGATGGCGGCAAGGCGAAGAACGCGCGGGGGGGGCTCGGTCATGTTGCGCCGATGCCGTGGGTTTCCGCTTCGGCGGCGAAAGCCCTCGAAGGCGCGGCCTTGGACGAAGATACCGCCGCGAAGGTTGGAGCGGCCGCCGCCGAAGGCGCCTCGCCCCTGAGCCGCAACGCATACAAGGTGCACCTGACGAAAGTGGCGGTGAAACGCGCCATTCTCGCGGCAATGGCCTAGTTTTTTGGTTTGCGTGCGCCCACCGCCGCCCAAGATTGGCGGCGGTGGGCGTGTCCTGGTACCCCTGAACTACTCGTCTCGCATTCAGGAGATGCAATATGGATTCCGAGACCCCCGCTTTCGTCTTCCCTTGCAAGCATATTCGTTCCAAAGAGATGTACTACCAATCGTCAACTGACGAGAACGACCCGTTTTCCAGCGGGATGTTCTGGTGTGCCCGGACTCATGAGTCTTTTGGACCTGACGGGGAACCTGTCGAGCGGGTGGAATGCAAAGCGGATCGTCGCTGTTTTGAGGAGTAGGGGCGTCTTGTCCCAAACGCGACGATGATTTATGATGTTGGCCACGTAAAACGGCGCGCATTGCGCGCAGGTGGAGGAATTGCCCGATGTATCGAACAATCGCGAAGCTGGCCCTGGTTGCCGCTGTGGTGCTCGTAGTGACTGTTGCGGTGTCGCCCGCGAGCGCATCGAAGAATATTTCTGGCAGATACGTTGAGACCCGTTCTTGCGACGTGTTCACGGGTCCATGCTTCGCCAACGGGGAAGTGGGCGTTACGGGCGGGGAAGCAATTCTCACGTGGGCGGTGGATTCCGGCGAATGGAACGGCGTGGCTCTTGATGGGTTGAATGTTATTGCCGTCGTTGCGGCATCGCATACGTTGGGCGATCCCTATCGCACGGCGCTGCCGGCAAAGTCGATCATGATCGTTGACCAGGACGCCAGCGAGGCGCAGCGGGCAGCGCTCGTTGATATGGCAAAGAACCTTGGCGGGGAGCTGGTACGCGAAGTTGTTGACGTCAAGTCGGCGGCGATCATGGTGAACATTGGAAAGTCCACCGAGACGGGATGCGCAAAGGTCGAGGCCGAGGGTTTGGTTGAAATCGCGACGCGCTGCCTGCATGACAGCGATCACAAGTGTGCGGGAAATGAAACGACCTATTACGAACCGTTGACGGAAGTCACGTCGCCGATGGCGGCCTTTACGACGGTATCCCGTTATAGCGGAGACGGCCTTGGGATTACGTGGACCAATGTGGATCGCCGAAGCGCGTTCCTCGGTGCGTTCGTGCGGTAATTGAAGAGCCGATAAACTTTTGAGACTTTACAGGTTCGGCGGCCACTGGCTCCCGGGCCTGTTTCTTTGAAGGAACCCACGCTTCACCTCGTCGATAGCCTTTGAAAAGGAGTAGATGATGCTTCGGTACAATCGCCTGTTGCGCGCTGTCTGCGCGGTTTCGGTTACCTGCAGCGCATTTTGCGCGTTTGCGGCGGATCTCACTGTAAAGATGGTCGATGCGGAGCCGCCTGCGGAGATCGCGAAAGAGCTGCGCGATACGTTAAGCGGCAAGGCACTCCAATTGAGCGGTCCGGATGGCACCGTTGCGGAGTTCTGGTTTCGCAAAGAGATTGCCTTGAAAAGTAAGCCGTCGACTTCGGAAGAGGCACTGGATGCCATGCCCGAAGTTTCGTTTGTGGGCGTTGCGCGGTACGCGAAAGAACTGCGGGACTTCCGCGACGACCCGATCGATCCCGGTGTTTACACGATGCGCGCGGCATTGCAGCTCAACGATGGGAATCACCTCGGTACAGCGCCTACGTCCTGGTTCGTGCTGCTCGTTCCGCCGAAGTACGACACGGCTTTGAGCGGCATCGATTCAGCGAAGAAACTCCACGATCGGAGCCGGTCGGACAGCGCGGCGGATCACCCGTGGTGCATCAACCTCCAACCGACGCCGGAATCCCAGTCTTCCGGTGACTTTCCGAAGACCGGCGCGAATGAGGAATGGAAGCTGGTTTACCTGAAACTTCCTGCTTCCGTCGATGGCTCGGGAGAGAAAGTCGAGATCACATTCGGCATGGTGTACGAGGGCCACGGAAAGATGTAGACGGCCTGCCGGGCGGGCGGACCTGGCGGATTTTTTTCCTGTAGATTCGCACTGGGTTCGGCGTGGGCGCGCCAAATCGTGCATTTTTTCTCGATTAATCGGCTTCTGAAGCACAAATTGAACCTAAAACCGCTTCTGGGTATTGTATATGGAGCTAAGATTTTACCCGGGCGGCCCATTTTGAAAGGCAAATACATCACCATGTCGAAGGTCTATAACTATCTGTTCACGGGGGCGATGCTGGTGGCGACCATCTTGATTCCGTCCTGTGGTCAGCCGACCGGAACCCAGGAAATCACGGAAACCCGGACGCTGACGACGCCAAAGGAGGCACCGCCCGCGACGTTGAGTTCCGCGGAACGGCTGGGAATGGTCAGGCAGCCAGCAGCAGGCGCGGAGGCGCAACCCAAGTTTACGTGGACCACTCCGCAGGGCTGGACGGAACTGCCAACCAGCCAATTGCGTTCCATCAACCTTCGCCCGGCAGGCGATGAGAATGCCGAGTGCTACATGACGATGCTGGCAGGGGGCGGTGGCGGTCTGGCTGCGAACGTGAACCGCTGGCGGGGCCAGATGGGTCAGGAGCCCTTGGACGAGGCGGCCATCACGGCGCTACCCAAGAAAAAGCTGCTGGGTATGGATGCAAGCTATGTTGAGGTAGAGGGAACATATGGCGGCATGTCCGGTGATCAACAACGACCGGATTACAAGTTGGCCGGTTTGATCCTCGCGGCGGGCGACATGGCAGTGACGGTGAAACTGACAGGGCCCAAGGCGCTGATTGATGCGGAGCTTGCCAATTTTGAGGCGTTTTGTGGATCGATCAGTTTGGGCGCCCCCAACGATGCGCATCAGCATGCGGAGGCTCCCGCAGCAGACCCTGCCGCGCCTGCCACACCCATGACTGAAGATGCGGCGCTTCCGCCGAACCATCCACCTATCGATGGGGCCGCGGCCATGCCGCAGGCGTCCTCCGGACTTGGATTGACGGCGCCAGCGGGCTGGACGCAGTCTGGACCGCGCCCCATGCGCGAGGTGTCCTTTACGATGGGCGCGTCGGGCAAGACCGAGTGCTACATTGCAAAATTGAGCAATCGCGGGGGCGGGCTGGAAGCCAACCTCAATCGCTGGGCGGGGCAGATGGGACTGCCGCCGCTTACGCATGAGGCCATCGCGGCGCTTCCTACCGTCACGGTTTTCGGGGAATCGCGTCCGCTGGTTGAGTTTCGCGGGACGTATACCGACATGAGCCAAACGTCATTCGCCGACTACGTCATGCTTGGAACGATTGCGGAAGTTGGTTCGGACGCGTACTTCGTGAAGATGACCGGCCCGGCGGCCGAGGTTGAGGCGGAGAAATCCAATTTCGCGTCGTTCTGCGAATCGTTGAAGTTGTCGTCATGAAAACATTTTTGAAGAAATCCTTCGACTTTCTCGCGTCGTATGGCTTTGCGTGTCTGATCTTTCTTTCGCTCCTGCTTCTCACGTTTCTGGGAACGATGGAGCAGGTGGATCACGGTTTGTACGAAGTGCAGAAGAAGTACTTCGAGTCCATTTTTCTTGTTCATTGGCTCTTCGACACGATACCCCTGCCATTGCCGGGGGTGTATCTGCTGCTCGTGCTGTTCACATTCAATCTGATTGCAGGCGGAATCATCCGCTTGCGTAAGAACCGGAACACCATTGGCAATTTCATCACGCACGTTGGCATGCTGGTGATGATAGCGGCGGGTTTTGTGAACTACACATTCGCGCTGGACGGACACCTCACGCTGGCGGAGAACGAGCAGTCTTCGGAATTTGTAAGCTACTACCTTTGGGAAGTGGCTATTGCGGAGCCGAAAGACGGCAAGGTTGAGCAGGAACTGGTGATTCCGAACGAGGCCTTCGCGTACAGCGAAGGGGACGGATCGTCGACATTCACCAATGGCGAACTGCCGTTTGAATTGACGCTATCCAACTTTGCGCGGAATGCCGAGATAGTACCGCCTGCGGTCGATCCGCAACTCAAGCCAGTCGATGGTTTTGCGATTCGCCCGTTGCCGTTGGACAAAGAGGCCGAGCGAAACATAGCCGCCGCGTATGCAACCGTGAAGGACAAGAAATCCGGAGAAACGCAGGAAGCGATTCTTTTTGGGTTTAGCGCGGCCCCTTGGACGGCGATGGTGGACGGCAAGCCATATTTGATCGAGCTACGGCGCAAGCATTACACGCTGCCATTCACCATTGCGCTCAATAAATTCCACGAAGAGAGCCATCCGGGAACGGAGATGGCGCGGATGTTCATGAGCGAGGTGACGAAGATCGAAGGCGACGTGGCGCAACCCGTAAAGATACAGATGAATGAGCCGCTACGGCACAAGGGCTACACGCTGTACCAGGCCTCGTGGCAACCGGCGCAGCCGCAATTTGGCATACCCGTCAAATCGACCCTGGCGGTGGTGAAGAACCCTTCCGACCAGTGGCCGCTGTATTCGTGCATCATCATCACGGTGGGACTTCTCATACATTTCACCATGAAACTTTCGAAGTATCTGCGCGCCGAGAACAAACGGCTTGCAGCAAGGAGCGCGTCATGAATCTTGCATCCAAGTGCATCGTACTCTTTGCCGCGGCACTCGTGGCGCTTGCCGCGGGCGCGCAGACGCCGGTATCGCTGACTAGCACTCCGCCGATGAAGTGGGACCCGAAAGTAGTGGAACTTTTTTCCACGCTGCCGATTCAGGAGGGTGGTCGCGTAAAGCCCCTGAGCACATTTGCGGGCTTCACGCTGTTGAAGCTGAACGGCAAACGCGACACGACGGTCGAGATCAACGGGGAGAAGCGCAAACTCACCGCGATGGAGTGGATGCTGGACGTGATGTTCTACCCGGAAGTGGCGGAGAACTATCCCATTTTCATCGTTGATTCCTCGGCCGTATTGGATGCGCTCGACATCAAGCACGACGACAAGAAGCGGCGCGACCGTTACTCGTACAACGAACTTCACCCGGGCGTAGGAAAGCTGTTTCAGTTAGCACAGGAATACCAGACGCGCGCGGAAGGCGACACCAAGAATCTGACGCCGACCGAAGGGCAGATTGTGGATCTTGCGAATAGCGTGTTCGCATTTCAGAAAGTGCGCCATTATCTCGACTTTGCGCGATATGAATTTGATCTGAAACAGGGTTCGGTACTTTCCGAGATTTTGCCTGCGCCGCGCATGACGGCGGTGCTGGCGAAAGAGACCCAGTTGGGCGTGCTGGCCTATGTGCTGGAGAATGGTATCGAGAACCTGGAGCCGCAGCTCACCCCTGAACAGATGCAACAGTTGCGCGAAGCGCTGCCTCCGAGCTTTGCGACATTAGATGAGACGCAGCGGGCGGAGACGGCCACGCAAATAGGCAACATCATGCAAGACGCGCGGCTCATGATGGGTCGTGCAATGGGAATGGCTGTGTTTCCGCCTGCGAAGGGAATGGAAGATCAGGAGCACTGGTTGACTGCGGCTCAGGTATTCGAGCATGCCTCGCATGAACACGAAGGCGTGGCGGAACAGGTCGGCATGCTTGTGGATCTTGAAGAGCTGGTGCGGCAGCGCGACAATTCGCCCGCGTTCATGGAACAGTTGACGCGTTTTCACGGCGAGATCACAACGTTGGCGACGACGCGCGGCGAGTACAGCCTCGTGCCGCTGGAAGTGAAGTATTACAATTGGGACCTGCTGTACAAA
The DNA here is from genome assembly GCA_937928585.1 of uncultured bacterium. Taxonomy (GTDB): domain Bacteria; phylum Hydrogenedentota; class Hydrogenedentia; order Hydrogenedentales; family SLHB01; genus JABWCD01. The sequence continues at coordinate 12,525 of CALEZK010000085.1, forward strand.
TCCCTTGTTCTTTTCGTGTTGGCATTCCTAGCGACTACGGTAGCGTGGTTGGCTTCGAGCAAGCGATGGGTTTCCAATATCGCGACGGCGCTACTGTTTCCGCCGACGATACTGCTCATTGGGGCGATCGTGCTCCGATGCATTATTCGTCAGCGCCCGCCAGTCAGCACGCTGTATGAGACAATCTTGTTCATAACCGCGTGCGCGGTGGTTGTGGCGATCATTATGGAGTTGATCAATCGGCAGCGCATTGCGATGTCGATTGGATCGATTCTCGGCGCTGTCGGATTGTTTCTCGCTTACCGTTTCGAAGCACAACAGGGCGTCGATACGATGCCGCAGCTTATTGCAGTGCTGGACACGAATTTCTGGCTTGCGACGCACGTGACTACGGTTACGATCGGTTATTCCGCCGGGTTGCTGGCCGCTGCTATCGGGCATGTATACATCCTGGGCAAACTTTTGGGGCTGAAGCGTGGCGACGAGGCGTTTTATAAAGGCATCTACCGGATGACATATGGCGTCGTCTGTTTTGGCCTGTTGTTTGCCACGGTTGGGACGGTATTGGGCGGCATCTGGGCGAACGACAGTTGGGGCCGTTTCTGGGGCTGGGACCCCAAAGAGAATGGCGCGTTGATGATCGTGCTTTGGTTCCTGGCGATATTGCATGCCAGACTGGGAGGCTACATTCGGGACCTTGGGGTGGCGATGGCTTCCACTTTCGGCGCAATTATCGTCGCGTTCTCGTGGTGGGGCGTTAATTTGCTGGGTGTGGGTCTCCACAGCTATGGGTTTACGAGTGGCATCATGCCGTGGCTTTTGTCGTTCTATGTTCTGGAACTGGTTGTGACCCTGCTTGGATTCGTTGTGTGGTTCCAACAGCGGTCCGCAGTGCGGAGCCACGCGGTAGGTGATGCGCCGGTAACGACGCCGCCCCGCAAGAAGCCGCTCCCGGCGAAAGCGCAGGAATAATCAGCGGTAACGCCGCTCTAATCGGGTCAACCTTCAACCTGTCTGCCACAACCGAATGTGGCAGACAGGTTTTGTTTATGCCGGATATTGATGTTTGCGAATTTTTGGGGTTTGCCTTACAATCCGGGCTGGTTTTGGCAGCTTATGGGGTTCACGCAGCGAAGACTCGACGACGGTTAAGCAACGGCACGCAATGTGATGCCCACCGTCCAATCCAAGAGTCCACTTTCCTGCATACGAAGAGGAGATCTTTCCGATGAACGTTTCGAGTTCTGTGCGCATCTTGGCGGCGACCGCCGTGTTGGCGTTCACAGTCACGATTCCTGCAAACGCTGGTCTATTGAAGAAATTGAAGGGCGGCGGTTCTTCCGAGAACGCGCCCGCCCCAGCGGCGGAATCCGCTGCACCGCCTGCGGCAGAGACCGCTGCGCCCTCGGGTGGCCCGAAAATGATTGTAGCGGTTGGCGCGTTTGAAGGTGCGGGGAAACTGGGCTGGGATGAAGGTCCGGTGATGGCGGCGATGTTGCAAGACGCGCTGATGAACTCCGGGCGTTTCCTGGTGGTCGATCGCGCTACGCTTGATTCGGCGCTGAAAGAGCAGGACTTGGGGGCCGCAGGCCGAATCAATTCCCAGACGGCGCTCAAGATTGGCTCAATTGTCGGCGCGCAATATCTGATTCAAGGCACGGTGACCCAGTTCGAGCCGGGTGAGTCTGGTCAGAGCGGTCGCGTTGGCGTACCGCTTCCAGGTGTGGGCAGCATTGGTATCGGCGGGAGCCAGGTGACGTCAAAGATCGCGATGCAGCTTCGCATCATTGACCTGACGACGACGGTGGTATTGTCGACGCACAAGGCGGAGCACACGGGCAAACACAAGTCAATCGGCGCGGATGTTTATGCGAAGGGCTTCAGCGTGGGCGGCGATCAGTTCAAGAAGACGCCGTTGGGCGAGACCGCGGAGAAGTGTATTGCGAAGTGTGTTGATCACATCATCGCGACGCTTGGCAAACAGCCGTTCCGCGCGCGTGTGGCGGCCGTTGAAGGCAAGACGATTATCATCAACGCTGGCAGCAACCGTGGCGTGTCCGAGGGTATGACGCTTGCGGCGATGAAGCAGGGCAAGACGATTACGGATCCGGATACGGGGCTTCCGCTTGAGGTGAGCTTCACGAAGACGGGTACGGTGAAGGTGGACAGCGTCTCCGAGAAGACGGCGCGTTGCTCGCTTGTTGACGGCAAGTCGCCCGCGGTGGGTGATGCGTTAGAGATTGCGCAATAGCGGTTAACCGCATTTTTTTGGCGAGTTTTGAGGCGCCCCTGAACTTGGGTTCGGGGGCGTTTCTTTTTTTGGAGATGATTGTAAATCATGTGGGTCGTCATCCCCGTTGGGGTTGATACGTTGGGTGGGGTTGTAACCCCGGGTTGCGCGCCGGCGTCTATTCGGAATTGAATGTGAGGCGCGAGGCGGTGTGCCGCGCTGTTGGCGTTGAGTTTGTTCTTGTTGGTGCTTGTTCAGGGGCTGGGGTTTCAAGGTTGTCTTGGGAGTACTTCGATCCTGGCTTGTTGCGCAAGATTCTTTAGCAATGATTCGACATACTGGGGGTCGCGAATGTCCTTGAAGCCGAGATCTTCGCGGTGTCTGTCGCCGTCGCTGTCCTTCCATGCTTCGAAGGTATCGCGCAAGCCTTGCGGTAAATCTTCTACGATTGTTGTGGTCATGTTCTATCAGGTTATTCGGTCCGGCATATCGAAGCGATGGATTACACTACAATTCCTGTCTTGGCTTGCAGGTGGAGCAGGAATAGCTTTGCTGTTCGCCACCGCGAAAACATAGAATGCGGCGAGTTATCGAGGGATTCTTTGAGTATGCTTTCTATCGGAACACTTAAATTTGATGGCACGCCGCGAATTGCGGTGCCATTTCGCGACGGAATGGATGCCGGTTCGATTGAACGGGCGGTGCGGGAAGGCGCGGATATTGCGGAACTACGCATCGATGAATTTGCCAATCGAGATGCGGGGCATGTCATAGGCGAGGCGAAACGGTTTGTGCCGTTGCCGGTATTGGGCACAATTCGTTGCGAGGCGGAAGGCGGAAAATGGGTTGGTGTCTCCGACACGGACAGACTGGAACTGTATCGCGCGATTATCCCTTACGTTGATGCGGTGGATGTGGAGCTATCATCGGGGGCGATTCTGAGTGACGTAATTGCCGCGGCTCATGCGGCGCACAAGCCGGTGATTGTTTCCTTTCACGATTTCGCGCGAACACCGGACTGCGGCATGCTGGACGATGTCGCGCTGCTGACCAAGGTCGCGACCAAGAAGACCGCCGG
>CALEZK010000086.1 GCA_937928585.1 uncultured bacterium
GCATCTACGGCGCGGTAGTAGTCTCGAAATACATTCTCGAACTCGTTTCCTTCGACGTATTTTGGGTGCGAGGGGTCGCAGTATTTCCAGAATGCGTGATGCAACCGATCCACACCCATTTCAACCATCATGCAAAAGTCCCACGGTTTCGTTTTCATCAGGTGGTTAGCAACTGCGAAGCGGTTTTCCATCAGCGCGTAGATGCGGGTAAGCAGTTCGGCCTTGTTTTCCGTTCTAAAGTTGCGGACATCTGGAATGTATTCGCCTACGGCCCGTTCGATTTCTTTCTTCAGCGATTTGGGATACGTGTAGTCCGCGCTGGCATCCGGTGTGTCCATGCCGGAAACGAGGAAGCCGTTCAGCGGACGCGGGGGATAAGTTTGTGGTACGCCGACCACGATGCATTGTTTGCCTTGGCGAGACAGCACGTCCCAGACGCGCGGTTCGCGAATCGCGTTTCCGTTTGCAGTGACCATGGCATCGTAGGAGTAATCAGCACGATTTCGAAAACCGTAACAGCCGAGTTCGCCGGGATCCTTGCCGGACAACATACAGGCCCACGCGGGAATGGTTATTGGGGGATCGCAGCTTTTAAGTAAGCTCCAATGGCCGCGCCGCATGATGCGCCGAATGTTGGGCAGATCAAAAGCGTCTGAGCCAAAAACGAATCTCGGGGCCGCGCAATCGAGTCCGACTACAAGTATTCGGGAATGCATACTTAATGCACAAACCGAAACTTAGGGAGTTACACGACGACTTGATGCGAGCTTACTTGTCACCTTAGCTTTCGGTGTTTTAGGAAGTCGCAATTTTTTTCTGGCGAGTACCAATCGATATTCGGTTTCCAGCCCCAGCCAGATATGCGCAGGTATATCTAATACTTTCTCCAATTGGAGTGCAGTCTCCGCTGTGATTGCTTTCGTTCCTTTCACTATTGCGCTTAGTTTTGGCGCTGGGCGTTTCATTCGTCGAGCCAGTTCAGCTTTGGACATTCCCACGGATTCCAGGACTTCCTCCAGATACTCGCCGGGAGGAATTGCCAGATTGGAATGTGGCTGAGGTTTAGTCGCCATAATGTTTGCTCACCTCCTCGATTTGAGCGATCTCGAGCGAATTGCCGCTGACGGATATTATGAGTCGATAACGGTAGGTCAAAAGAATTGCAAACTGTCCTGTTCGAGTGCCTTTCAGCGGGTGGCACCTGAGTCCCGGCAAATGCATCAACTCCGATAGATTCGCGGCTTGTTTGATTATGTTAATTCGCTGGATGTATTTACGGGCAACTTCTTTTCCGTAGCTTCGTTCGGCTTTCCGATAGTCTTCAAATTCGGCCTGAAGGGTATTCGACTTGAACCGGACTTCCACTTTGCATTTGCCTCAAGGGAGATGAGCTTTACCTTTTAGGTAAAGTATTGCACGGCGTTGACCGGCGACGCAAGAGTCAACAAAAAAAGGACCGCCCGGCGCAAATGCCGGGCGGTCCAAAACGGTTTATTCTCAATTAGCTACGAGCTTTGCGCCCACTTAATGAGCACCTTCGCCACTTCGGGGCGGCTGAATTCCACCGGCGGAATTTCGCCCGCGGCGAGCATCTCGCGCACTTTCGTGCCGCTTAACATGGTGTGGTGTTCCTTGTCGTGCGGGCAGGTCTTGATTGAGCCCATGTTGCCGCAGGCTTTGCAGTGGAACGTGTGATCGAAGAAGAGCGGGGTGATGCCGAGCGCTTCCGCGTCGATTTCGTTGAAGATGTAGTGGGCGTCGTAAGTGCCGTAGAAGTTGCCCACGCCGGCGTGGTCACGGCCTACGATGAAGTGCGTGCATCCATAATTCTTGCGGATGATCGCGTGCATGATCGCTTCTTTCGGTCCCGCGTAGCGCATGTTCACGGGCATGATCGAAAGCATGGTGTGCTTCTTCGGGTAATACAGTTCGACGATGGTCTTATAGCATTCCATGCGCACATCGCCGGGGATGTCATCGCTTTTCGTCGTGCCCATGAGCGGATGGATCAGGAGTCCGTCGCAGACTTCCAGCGCGCACTTGGTTAGGTATTCGTGGGCGCGGTGGATCGGATTGCGCGTTTGGAATGCGACGATGCGTTTCCAGCCGAGGTGTTCGAATGCGGCGCGGGTTTCCTTCGGCGTGAGGTTGTATTCCTGATGATCAATGACGCGCGCCTTCAGGACGTCGAGATCACCCGCGAGGAAAACATCGCCCAGCGAGAGGGTGTATTTCACGCCGGGATGTGATTCATCCAGGGTGCGGTACGTCTTCTCCGCGATATCGCGGTGATCCACGCTGAACTTTTCCGCCAGATGCAGGATTGCGACGGTGTCACCCAGATCGTCCTCGATGGCAATCTCGGAGCCAATCGCCAACGAATCGGCCTGGTCCTTGG
>CALEZK010000087.1 GCA_937928585.1 uncultured bacterium
GGCTCTCAAGGGTTAGTTCTACATTTTGCCGCCTGTACAAGGAATACGCGTTCGGTGCACGCGATACGGTTTCTGAAACAATTCATTTCGAATCCCGGCGACGTCGGTTCGATTACACCGAGTTCCAGACAATTGGCCTCGGTGGTAATTGATGCGGCGCGCGTGCGACATGCGAATGTCGTTGTTGAATTTGGGCCCGGCACCGGGGCAATAACGAAAGTGCTCGTGCCCGCGCTGAGACCCGGCGCCAAGTTTTTCGCGTTGGAGATCAACGGCGATTTCGTTAAGTTGCTTCGCGAGCAGTTTCCGGGCACGGCTGTTCATCAGGACAGCGCGGAGAATACCCCGAAATACTTGAACGAGATTGGGGAAACCCATTGCGACGCGATTGTGTCGGGGTTGCCGTGGACTTTCTTCGCGGAACCACTGCAAGACAATTTGTTGTCGGCGGCCACGGAATCATTGCGCGAGGGTGGTCTTTTTGCCACGTACATGTATGTTTCGAGTATGCCGATGCCGTCCAGTATCAAGTTTCGCACGAAACTGCGCAAACGATTCAGTCAGGTCGGCATGTCGCGTATCGTTTGGCGCAATTTTCCGCCGGCGATTGTAATTTGGGGCCGCAAGTAGACTGCGTTCCGCAGTCAGCTTCTCCATTGCAAGGTGAGCAGGGTAATGTCGTCGTGGCGGGGGGCGCCATTGGCGAATGCCGTGACGTCATCGAGAATCACGTGCACGGCGTGTTTCGGATTGCGGTATTCCATTGATTCCAGCACCTGATACAAACGTTCTTCCGCGTATAACTCATGCGTTGTATTCATCGCCTCGGTGACGCCATCCGTGTAGATGACAAAGCAGTCTCCGTTGCAGAGTTCGATTACGTTTTCACGGTATTCCGCGCCGCCATCAATGCCGAGAATGAGTCCGCCATTTGGTTCGAGCATGCGCGTGCCGTTTGCGCTTGAGGCGACGAATGGCGGTGGATGACCTGCAGTAGTATAGGTGACTTTTCCCGAAGGAATGTGAAGAACACCATAGATCATCGTGACGAAGAATGACCCTTCGTTTTCTTCACTTAGCTGGCGGTTCAGTTGCGTCACACAGTCTGAAACAGACTCGCAGGATCGGGCAGATGCCTTGAGAATGGTCAGTGTCATTGCCATGACGAGAGCGCCGGGGACGCCCTTGCCTGAAACATCGCCGATGGCGAAGGCCAGACGGTCGTCGTCCAGCATGTAGAAGTCATAGAAGTCGCCGCCTACGTCGGTCGCGGGGATCATCTGCGCGTAGATATCGAATTCATCGCGGTCAGGGAATGCCGGAAAGCGCTGTGGGAGGAATGATCGCTGAATCGATCGCGCGAGCTCCATTTCGGTCTGAATTTGGGTAAGGCGTTCCTTCATTTCGCTGGAGCGTTTCTGCTCGGTGAGATCGCGAACGAAAGCAGTAAATATTGCTTCTTCACCTTGCATAGCCGCAGAGACCGAGAATTCGGCGTAGAATTCTTCGCCGTTTTTGCGCAAGGCAAGCACTTCTTTGCGCGTCGCGCCGACATGTGTCCGGCGAAATTCGAGGAAGTCCTTTATTACGTCCGAGTAAAAGCGCCGCGGTACGATGAGGCGAATAATGGGTTGTCCGATTGCTTCCTCTCTCGTATAGCCGAAAGTTCGCTCGGCACTATCGTTCCATCCGATTACGTATGCATTCTCGTCCGTGATAACCGCGGCGTCGAGGGTCTTCTCGATGATGAGACGGTTTCTTTCCTCGCTCTCTCTCAGCCGCGCTTCAGCTGCTTCTCTCTCGCTAGCTTCCAGCGCGAGGGCAACGAAATCGGCCAGTGAGGCCGCAAAATACTCCTCGTCCAGATGCCATTCTCGCGGCGGACCGACGTGTTCGTTACACAAAATTCCGGCGAGTCTTTGTCCGAGCCGCACTGGGGCGTCCAGCATGGAATTGATGTTGAGGGCGGTGAGGTAGTTGGCGGAAAACTCACGCGTCCTGGGATCGGTGTGCGCGTCCCCCGCCGCGATAATCCGGTTTTCCGCGAGCGCTTGAAAATAGGCGGGATACTCTATCTTTGTAAGGATTGCGCCGCTTGTATATTCGTCGTCCGATCTGCTGTAGAGGCAGATGCAACGAATCCGGGAATTGTTTTCTTCGAGGAGCCATACGCTCGACCGATCGATGTCGAGCGTTTGCACGGCCGCGGTGGTAATTTGGCGCAAGGCTTTTTCGAGATCGCCGCCACCAATCGCGTCGCTTCGGGCCAAGGTCATCAGGACCCTGCTTTGCGCGGACATACGATCACGGCCGCATTGGAGGATACTTTCGACGCGCGCGCGCGATGCTACTTCCTGTTCCAGTTCCGTGTTCTTGCCTACGAGTTCCGCCGTTTTGCGCGCGACTTCGCGGCGAAGAAGGGCGCTGGCCAGAATCGCGGCAGCACCCGATATAATGCCGGAGCCGACAGCCCACGGTATCCACCAGGGAAGTTCGGTTGCGGCGACGCTCCCGAGCCAACGGTCGATCGCGCGGTTGTATGCGGAATGCGGATCGCGTTTTTGCTTGCGGAGATTTGCGTCGATTGCCTCCCTGAGGTCGCCGCTCTTGCCTTTGGGAAACGCAATGCGCACCTGAATGGGATCCAGGACGATGGGGCTGCGACGCACGCCGTAGGAACTTTCGAGTTGAAGGCCCGCAATGCGACTGACAAGGCCCGAATCCACGCGCCGATGTTCGATTGCCTGCATGAGATCCTTGTAATCGTCGACTTCAACGTATTCAGCGGTAATTCCGAAATCGCCGAGCAGGCGGCGCAGGTAGGGATAGTGAACATCGTTGCGCATGACCGCGATGGTTTTACCTTCGAGGTCCGGAATGAAACGCATATTTGAGCCGGACTGAGTGTAGATTTGAGCCCAGGTCGAAATGACCGCTTCGTTGGTGAAATCCATGCGTTCGGCGCGTTCTTCGGAGAAGCCAATGTCGAGCAGGAGATCTATCTCGGCGCGTTCAAGTCGGTCAAGGCACTCTTGCCAGGACCCGTAAACGTATTCGACCTTCCACTTTTCGATTCCTGCAATTTCGTTAAGGATATCGACATGCAGGCCCGCGGGTTGGCCGCTTTCATTCAGGAACACCATCGGGCGATTTTCGTAGATGCCCGCGCGAACGACTCTTTCCTGCGCGTGGGTGTTGGAAAGCATCGTGATGCACGCGACGATTACGAATCCAAGCTGACGCACGAAGTGAATCGCTGGGGTGGTATTCGTCAATGCGCAGGCTTTCAACATTGCGGTACTTTACCAAAAAAACAGATTGGCCCGCCCCTTTCAGGGGCGGGCCGCCTTTTGCGGGGGTTACGTGTAGATTCGGGATTGGCGTTCGGCGTGCTCAAAAACGGCGCGCGTTAGAAAGC
>CALEZK010000088.1 GCA_937928585.1 uncultured bacterium
TCATAAAGTTGACGCTCATACTTCCGAAGCACACGCTCCGTCGCTTCGTCTCCAGGAATCAAGGTCAACGACGCCTGAAGCGATGAGCCAATCATTTCCGCGCGACGCGCTTCTTCCAATTGCTTGGAAGCCACCGACCGCACGCGAAGCAATACATCCCATTCCGCGGCCACGTCCGCCGGCAGCTTGTACTCGCTCTTCACCGCGGGAAACGCTGACAAGTGGACACTCGCAGCGCTGCGAAGGTGCTCCGGCAGATATCCCCACGCCTCGTCTGTCGTGTACACGAGAATCGGCGAAAGCAATTGCAGGATGTCCGTCACCATCTCCGCAAGTACCGTCTGCGCGGCGCGCCGAGCGCTCGAATCTTTCGCAAAGGTATACAGTCTGTCCTTCAGCACGTCAAGGTACAGCGCGCTGATTTCTATCGTGCAGAAATTGTGCAGCGCGTGGTACACGACGTGAAACTCATAGTCGTTGTAGGCCTTCAGCACGCGCTCTTTCAGCTGCTGCATCCGGTGCAACGCCCATTTGTCGATGTCCCACAACGCGTCATAGGAAACGGCGTCGCCCGGCCCAAAATCCGCGATGTTGCCGAGCATGTGCCGGATCGTATTCCTGAACTTGCGATAGGAATCCTGCTGGCGCGTCAAAATCTCGTCGGAGATGCGCACGTCTTGCCGATAGTTCTCGCTCGCTATCCAAAGGCGCACGATGTCCGCACCATACTTCTTCAACAGTTCCGGCAGCGTTACATAGTTGCCAAGCTTTTTGGACATCGCCCGGCCGTCGGCATCAACTACATACCCATGCGTTAGCACTGCGCGGTAGGGTGGCTCTCCCTTTGTCGCAACCGCCGGTATCAACGAGGATTGAAACCAGCCGCGATGCTGATCGCTGCCTTCCAGATAAATATCGGCGGGCCAAGTCAGTTCAGGCCGCAATTCGCACACGGCGCGATGACTCGTTCCGGAATCAAACCATACGTCGAGAATGTCCTTCTCGTGCACAAATTCGGTTTCGCCGGACTCGGGACACTTTGCGCCCGGCGGCATGAGCTGCTCCGTCGGCGTATCAAACCAGCGGTCAATACCATCGTCGGACGAGAGTGCAAGCGCTTCAATCCGCTTGAAAGACTCCGGCGTCGCGTACACTTCGCCGCTTTCCTTACCGTAGAAAACAGGTATCGGCACGCCCCACGCCCGCTGGCGGCTGATACACCAGTCCGGCCGTTGCGACACCATTCCGTAAATGCGATCTTTACCCCACTCCGGAATCCACTGCACCTTTTCGATTCCAGCGAGCACCTTGCCGCGAAGGCCCTCGTGGTCCATGTTGATGAACCACTGCGGCGTAGCGCGGTAAATCACAGGTCCTGAGCAGCGCCAGCAATGTGGGTAGCTGTGCTGATACGCATGGTGCGCCAAAAGCGCGCCGCTCTCTCTCAAATCGCTGACGATTCGCTCATTGGCCTTGAATACGTGCGTGCCGGCATAGGGCCCCGCGTCCGCCGTAAATACGCCACTCTTGTTCACCGGTGAAAACGGCGCAATGCCGTACTTGTTGCCGACGACGTAGTCCTCGTGACCATGACCCGGGGCCGTATGTACGCAACCTGTGCCTGCTTCCAACGTAACGTGTTCGCCCAATATCACGGGGCATGACTTTTCCGGGAAGATAACGTGACGGTAAGAGAGATTCTCCAAATCCTTGCCCGTAAACTTCGCGACGGTCTCGAACTCCGAAATGCCGCACGCTTCCAACGCCGCCGGCGCAAGGAAGGAAGACATGATGTATGTCTCGTTCCCAACCTTGATCGCACTGTAGTCGAAATCAGGATGCACGCTAACCGCCAGATTCGCGGGCAGGGTCCACGGTGTGGTCGTCCAGATTACAAAATAAACATCACCGCTTGTTCCGGGAATCGGTGACTCAGCCCTAAACTTCACGTAGATAGATGGCGAAGTTTTCTCCGCGTACTCAACTTCAGCCTCGGCCAAAGCGGTCTCACAAGAAGGGCACCAATAAATCGGTTTCAATCCCCGGTAGATAGCCCCGGATTGATATACCTCCGCAAACACACGAATGATCGTTGCTACATACTCGGAACTCAACGTCAGGTATGGTTTTTTCCAGTCGCCCGTAACGCCCAGGCGTTTGAAATCGGTGCGATGCAGATCGACATATTTCAACGCAAACTCGCGGCATCGCTGACGGATTTCCACCTGAGACATGGTCTTGGCCTTGCTGCCAAGGTTCGTTGCCACCTTGTGTTCAATCGGCAACCCATGGCAGTCCCAACCCGGCACAAAGGGCGCATCGAATCCCGACATCTGCCGGGATTTCACCACAAAGTCTTTCAACACCTTGTTCAACGCGTGGCCTGAGTGCAATTCGCCGTTTGCATAAGGCGGGCCATCGTGCAAAACAAACTTCGGTCGGCCTGCCGCCGCCGTTCGCATCTGCTCGTAGAGTCCGGACTCTTCCCAACGACTGAGTATTTCAGGTTCTCGCTGCGTCAAATTCGCCTTCATCGGGAAGGCGGTATTCGGCAGATGTACCGTGTCCTTATACTCGGCACCGGGTGCGGCGGCTTTTTTGTCAACGGATTGCACAGTGTGTCCTTACTGCTTGGATTGAAGGCGGGGACTCTAGCATAGGGGTATACCAATGTCAAGAAAACGGACTCTATAATTCTCAGTATGCGCAGTTTGAGGCCGCGGGCCCTGGAAACAACTTTTTCAATTTATAACCCCTACATGTTGCGGTTAGCACAAAGATAGTGCATACTCCTTGCGCACAACTCCTCTGGGAAAGGGTCTGCATGTTGCTCGACACTACGCGATTCGGAACGCTGGACATTGATCCCGCCCAGATCATTACGTTTACCCAACCCATACTAGGTTTTCAGGAATATCGGCGCTACATCCTCATTCCGGGACCCAACGAACCGCTAACCTGGCTCCAATCTACCGACGCTGGCGACTTGGCGTTTATCCTTCTGGATCCGCGCTCAATCATGCCGGAGTACGAAGTGGATCTGCGGCCACCCGAGTTGGCGGAGTTGGCCGTTGCCACCCCGGCCGAACTGCTCGTCTTCACCCTCGTGGTCGTGCCGCACGACCCCGCGCAGATCAGGACGAATATGCGCGCGCCGGTGCTGATCAACGAGAAACATCGCTTAGGCAAGCAAACCATACTCGAACGCAGCAACTATCCGATTCAGTTCTACCTTGCGCAGGCGCGGTCGAAGTCAGGACCGGAGGCACCACATGCTCGTACTCACGCGTAGAGAAGACGAGAGCATCATGATCGGGGACGACATCGTCGTAAAGGTACTCGATCTGAAAGAGAATCAGGTCAAGATTGGAATCGTCGCGCCAAAGTCGGTAGCAGTCCATCGCCAGGAAATCTACGAAGCGATTCAAGCCGAAAATGCGCAGGCGGCCGCGCCATCGCGCTTGGATGATATTTCGCGCATTTTAATTCAGTAGCGTCAGTGCCAGGGCAAGATTCCCCGGACCTCCGGGCCACAAACAAGGGACGATGACATGGACGTCATTGTAGACGGGCAGACCGAGTTTAAACCGAGCGAGTCCGCGGCCGATGTTATGGCCATCGTCGCGGAAGCGAGCGATTGGCTTCACGCGCGGGGACGTTCCATTGTGTCCGTTATCGCTGATGGCGCTTCCTACGATCCAACGCGACTGGTCGATGCCCTCACCGGCAAATCAGTCAATTCAACGTCGCGCCTCGAAATCGCTACCGAAGATACAAGTGCGCTTGTGGCCGATGCATTGACCGAACTTGAAGCCGTCCTGCCGGAATTGCCGGCCGCGTGTCACGAACTTGCACGTATCTTTCAGGGCACCGATCCTCAGTCGGGCTATGAACCCTTTCAACAGCTCGCCGGCATCTGGTCTCATGTCAAGGATCGCCAGGCGATGATTGCCCATACCCTGGGTATCGATTTCGACGCGATGCCCTTCAACAGCCGTTTACTGGGCGATGCACATGCGGAACTAAACGGATTTCTTGCCGAGGCGGTAGGCGCGCTGGAATCGGGTGATCTAATCCTTCTCGGCGATTTGCTCGAGTACGAACTTGCCCCGCGTGCCGAACAGGAAGTGGCAATTACCCGATTGTTGCGCAAGAACCCATAGTGCCCAGCCACATGGCGCATTGTGCGCCTTTATTCGAGACGTAATGG
>CALEZK010000089.1 GCA_937928585.1 uncultured bacterium
CCGCGCGAGCTTGTCACAAACGCATTCACGCACAGCAAAAACATGCAGAGGAAGGCGAACCGCGCCCAGCGGGTGTAGGGAGATGCAGCAAGCGTCGTGGGCCGGCCGCTGTTTGCGTGTATCCACGTATGCTGCGCAGCGAAAAACGCAAGCGCAAGACTATACGCCCAAACCCCGTTCACCCCGAGTACGCCGTTCAGTGCACTCTCGTGAATGGGTGCAACGAGCACCGACGCAAACAACAACAGAGCCGATCCAACTATCCCCACGCGTTGCAGGTATACGATGATCCCGAGAAACGGCAGCGTTGTGGCAGGTGCGGCAGAGTGAGACATTTGCGCATCTTAAACGCGACAGCGCGCCTGCGCAACCGTGGCCTACACAGGCAGCCGCTTGTGCGATCCGTCGCAAAAGGGTTCGCCGCAGGTATGCTTGCACTGGCACAACGCATAGCTGCGCTTCTCTGCAATCACCACTTCCATCGGCGAGTACTCCCCGCCTTTGTGCGAACCGTCGCACCAAGGCTGGCTCTGAGACTTGCCGCAGCGGCACCACCAGTAGGTGCCCGGCTCCAATTCCATGACGGCGGGTCTGCGTTCAGCGATGTTCGGTTTTGACATGGTGCCCCCTTTTCGTCCGACTTTGGACGGACCTTTCCGTGGAGAGTCGGCAACCGCAATGCACAGCGCCTCGCTCCCCGCCATTGACAGAATATCGCAATCGGGTAGATACTCGTGAATTAACACCCGAGGTCAAAAGTCATGGAACCAGCCCCAACCGAAGCAGCCGCGGCGCTCCTGGACGGAAGTGTCTACCTGAAAGGCAAATTCGCGCCGATTCAAAATGAGATCACGGTCGACCAGCTCGACGTCATCGGTGAACTGCCAAACGACCTGGAGGGGCTCTTCCTGCGCAACAGCAGCAACCCCCGGTTCCAGCCAAAAGGCCGATACCATTGGTTCGACGGCGACGGCATGGTCCACGGCGTGTTGTTTCGCGATGGAAAAGCCTCTTACCGCAATCGATACATCCGCACGCGCGGACTCGAAAGCGAGCTTCAGGCAGGCGAGGCCGTCTATACCGGCATCATGGAAAAGCCCGACCTTACGCGTCGCGGCGGCCCTTTCAAAAACACCGCAAACACCGACCTCGTGTTTCACGGTGGAAAACTGCTGGCACTGTGGTGGCTGGGCGGTAAAGCGCATCGCCTCAGCGCCCCGGAACTGGAAACACTCGGCTCTTGGGATTTCTGCGGCACACTCATGCGCGGCATCGCATCCCACCCAAAGGTAGATCCCCGCACCGGTGAGATGATGTTCTTCGATTTCTCGATGCTCCCGCCCTACATGACCTATGGCGTGGTATCGCCCTCCGGCGAGATCGTGCATCAGACCCCCATTGAGCTTCCGGGTGCGCGCCTCCAACACGACATCGCCATCACGCCGAATTACACGCTCGTCTTCGACATGCCACTGTTTTGGGATCCGGAGTATCTCGCCGTCGGCAAGTTGAAAGTGAAGTTCGACAAGTCGTTGCCGTCGCGCATTGGCGTTATTCCGCGCTACGGCGACGGCGCAACCATCCGTTGGTTCGATTGCAACCCGTTCTATATGTACCACACGATCAACGCGTACGAAGTAGAGAACGAAATCGTTCTTACCGGGTGCCGAATCGAAAACCCGGTGCCCGCATCGCGCGAAAACAAATCGAGAATGCCCCGCCTCGAGATCCTCGAACTGGATCCCTATCTGACGCGCTGGCGCATCAATCTGTTCACGGGTCTCGTGAAGGAAGAGAAATTAGACGACGTTCCCTCCGAGTTTCCGCGCACGAATGATTCGTCGCTCGGCGTCCAACAGCGCTTTAGCTACAATCCGCGCATCGCGCGGGAGGAACAGTTGCTCTTCGACGCGGTAATCAAATACGACACAACAACCGGCGCGTCGCAAACCTACGAGTATGGCGCAAACAAATGGGGGGGAGAGACCCCCTTCGCGCCGCGCACCAACGCCCGCGACGAAGATGACGGCTATCTGCTGACCTTTGTGTACAACGAAAACGACGACACCTCGGAGTTGGTCATCATCGATGCAAAGAATGTCGCCGCTGGACCGGTCGCGCGCCTTCGCATCCCGCAGCGGGTCCCCATCGGCTACCACACCTGCTGGGTGCCCGCCGAAAAACTCGCAACCCAGCGGCTGGACTAACTCGGATCATGCGCGCAGCTCCCGTGTACATCCTGGGCGGATATCAGACCGATTTCGCCATCAACTACGCGCGCCAAAACCGCGGCATCGTTGACATCATCGTCGATACCGTTCGCGGCGCGTTGACCGACACCAAAATCGCGCCGGAAGAAATTGAAGTCGCGCACTTGGGCAATTTCATAGGCGAGCTGATGTGTTACCAGGGGCATCTCGGCGCATTCTTTCTCGAAGCTGATCCCGCATTCTCCGGTTTGCCCACCGCCCGGCACGAAGCAGCTTGCGCCTCGGGAAGCATCGCAGCACTTGCGGCCATGGCGGAGATTGAATCTGGACGGTACGACGTTGCATGCGTCCTGGGCGTAGAAATGGAGCGCAACCTGTCGAGCACGGAAACCGGCGCCCACCTCGGCGTCGCCGCATGGCACGCGCGCGAATGCGAAGGCGTGCGCTATCCCTGGCCTATGCTCTTCAGCAAATTGGGCGACGAATACGACGCGCGTTACGGTTTGGATGAACAGCACCTTCGCGCACTCGCGAAGAAGAACTTCGCCAACGCAAAACGCAACCCCAACGCGCAGTCGCGTACCTGGACGCTTACCGAAGATCACTTCAGCAATGATCCCGAGAAGAATCCCGTAATTGAGGGTCGCATCCGTAGGCAGGATTGCAGTCAGGTAACCGACGGCGGCGCAGCCGTGATCCTCGCGTCGCACGATTTCGCGCAGCAGTACGCCGCGCGCGAAGGCCTGTCGTTGGAAAACATACCGCGTATTCTCGGTTGGGGCCATCACACCGCGCGCATCGCGTTCGACGACAAGATAGCGGAGAGCAAGTCCGCCCCCTACGTCTTTCCGCACGTGCGCAACACGATTCTCGATGCTTTATTGCGCGCAGACTTGCCCGGTGTAGAGGCAATCGATGCGATTGAAACACACGACTGTTTCACCACCACCGAATACATGGCCATCGATCACTTCGGCATCACCGCGCCCGGCGAAAGCTGGAAAGCCATCGAAGACGGAACCGTCGCGTTTGGCGGTGCAAGGCCGATGAACCCGAGCGGAGGCCTCATGGGTGTTGGACATCCGGTCGGCGCGAGCGGCGTTCGAATGCTGTTGGACTCGTGCAAGCAGGTGTCCGGTACGGCGGGCGACTATCAGGTAGCGGGAGCGAAGACTGTCGCAACCCTGAACATTGGAGGCAGCGGCACTACCAGCGTCTCCTTCGTCGTCGGAAAAAGATGACGCAACTACGTTAGACGTTCCGCGAAAAACGACAACACCCGCTCCAGCGCCGCGCGCGTCGGTTGTCCGGCTTCGTCGACAAGGTCCTTCGTAAGCACACTGTGCGCCAATCTGGAATGCCCATACGGGTTGCCGGGCGACGAATCAATCTCGATTCCCTCGAAACCGTCTCCAAGCTCATCCCGCAAGTGTTGAAAACGCTCCGCGCGGCACAGCGGATCATGCGTAAAGCGAAGCCCCAGCACGCCGACGCCGGATGCCGCCCGCCGCTTTACGACCGAAAGGTCCTCATCGGACAGGTGCAATGCTGCGCGCTGGTTCGCCGTCAGCCCGACCGGTAGTGACGGTTGACTCAGCACCGGTGCCATCACCGCTTCATCCACCATCAACGCAAGAGCGAAATTGCCCGTAATGCACATCCCCAGCGCACCCACGCCCTTGCCGCCCAATTCGGCGTGCGCGTGCCTGCACAATGCGCGTAACCACTCGCAAATCGGACTCGACCCACGCGCCGCCAGCAACGAAAACTCTCTGCTCACACAAGCACGCGCCATCTGCCCAAAAGCATAGGTATTCGAAAACGCCTTCCCCGGCGTGCCAAACAAGTGCGGCATGAACACCGTAAAACCATCCCCCGCCACACGCTCCGCAAACCGCTGCACCTCCGGCGTAATCCCCGGAATCTCGTGCATGATCACAACGCCCGGACCACTCCCTTTCCGGAACACCGTGCGCGTTGAACCATCGTGGGCAAAGCTGAATTCGGTGAATCCCCGCAGCCCCATTGTTTTCTCCAATCCGTTCAGGCGTCCCGCCTGCACGCATTACTCAAAAGCAATCGCAATTTCCGCAAGACTATTCTGTACCGCGCCTTCCTGCACTTGCAGCGCTTCTATATGAAGCATGCCGCGCACATCGCCAATAGCAGGGGAGAGGGCCGCGCACGAGTCAGCCTCGGCACGCACCGTCACCAGCTTCACCGGCGCCTTCATGCTCAGGTTCTTTTCCGCCTTCGCCTTGCGCACCGACTCCACCACCGTGCACACAATCTCATACGTCTTCGCGCTCGAAGGCTCCGCCACCACTGCAAACTCTTCCAACGCAGGCCACGCGCTGCGATGAATGCTCTCATTCATGTCCGCGTCGCCCGCATACGCCCAATGCCAAATCTCTTCAGTGAGGAACGGCATGAACGGCGCAAACATCCGCAACAGCGCGCGAAGCACAAGGCGCAACGTCGACGCCGCGCTCAGGCGTCCCTCGCTCAATTCCTCTTCATACGTGCGCGGTTTAGAAAGCTCCACATAGTTGTCGCAAAAAGTGCTCCAGAAAAAGTCTTCCGTAAGTTGCAGCGACTGCGCGTAGTCGAACTGTTCGAACGCCGCTGTCGCGCGCTCGATCAAAGGCCGCAACTCGCGAATCACCGCGCGATCCATCTCGTGCGTAATCCGCTCCGGACCCAGCATTCCGGGATCAATTCCTTCGAATCGCCCCAGCACGAATTTCGTCGCATTAAACAATTTGGTCGCAAGGCGCTTGCCGACTTTGAACACCTGCTCGTCGAACGCCGTGTCCACGCCCGTTCGCGCGCGACCCGCCCAATACCGCACGCAATCCGCGCCGAACTGGTCGATCAACGGCTCCGGCGTGACAACATTGCCCTGACTCTTGGACATCTTCTTGCGATCCGGATCCAGAATCCATCCGCTGATGACGACGTTCTTCCACGGAATCTCGTTCTCGTGCAGATACGCCTTCACAATCGTGTAGAATGCCCAGGTGCGTATGATCTCGTGGCTCTGTGGCCGCACATCCATGGGAAAGAGCTTCTTGTGCCGCTCCGGATTCAGCGCGCCCCCCGTTGCGATCTGCGGCGTCAACGAGCTCGTCGCCCACGTGTCAAACACATCGGGATCACCCGTGAACCCGCCAGGCACATCTCGCTGATCGGCTGTATAACCCTCCGGCACATCGTCCAACGGATCAATCGGCAACTGGTCAGCCCGCGGTGTCAGTACCTGATCGTGAAGCACTTCACCGTTCTCGCCAAGCTTGTACCAAACCGGAATCGGCACCCCGAAGAAACGCTGCCTGCTCAGACACCAATCCTGGTTCAAACCAAGCACCCAATTCTCATAACGCGACGACATGTGCGCCGGGTGCCAGGCAATCTTGCGCCCCTGACCCACCAGCGCGTCTTTATGTTCCATGATCCGCGTGAACCACTGCCGCGCCGGAATCAACTCAAGCGGACGATCCCCTTTCTCGAAGTACTTCACCGCGTGCGTGATGTCTTGCTTTGGCCGGTCGATAACACCATCCGTCGTATTCGCAATCTCTACGATCAACTTTTGTGCCTGCTTCGCATACTTTCCCTGAATCTGCGAATACACATG
>CALEZK010000090.1 GCA_937928585.1 uncultured bacterium
GGTCAGTACTGCTGCCTATCCAAATTAAACACACGAAGCCGGGGTTGCATGCCCGTTATGCGGCGCCCAGCCTATCTATTTCCTTGCGTATGCCCACCCGACGGGTCGCCAACTGGGCTTCCGTAAAGCTGTCACCGCGCTGTTTTGCCTCGCGCATTTGCGCGAGGATATTCGCATCTTCATCGAGGAGCGCCTCGCGGCGCAGGCTTTTTAAGCGTTTATCGAGCAATTCTTCGCCGGACTCGGCATCGATATGCCTGTTACTCGCGGCGGCATATAGTTGTTTTGCGGGGCCGTCTTCGAGGGTCGCGGTCGCGGCGGCGGAATCGTCCGCCAATATTCCGATCAATACCTCGGCCAGGGGTCCCGGTTTCAGGGCGATGCCGTTCAATTCATGCCGTACGCGTTGTTTCGCGGGCTCGTTGGACATGACATATGCGATAAAATCTGTGTCGTCCAGTGTTAACTTTGGACCGCTTGCGCGTTCCACTTTTGGAACCGCGGCGTTAACATCGCGTCGTTGTAACTGGGCCTGGTATTCGCGCCGCACGCTCCATTCGTCGAGCTGCAGTTCGCGCGCGGTGCGCTTTAGATATTCGTCTGTACGCAACGAATCTTCCAGGCTCTGCACGATCGTAAACACTTCCCGCGCGACATCGGTTCTGCCTTCGATGCTGCCAAGGCGAGATTCGTTCATGCGAACGTAGAACGTCACGAAATCCTGGGCTGATTCGACAAGCGCATTGAACGCATCAACGCCGGCATCCCGAATGTAGTCGTCGGGGTCTTTATTATCCGGCAATGTCATTGCGCGAACGGTTAAACCGGCCGAGGTGAGGATGGCGATACCGCGCAAGGCCGCGCGAATGCCGGCGGCGTCTCCATCAAAGACTACGACCACTTCGGGCACATAGCGCCGCACCAGGTTTGCCTGGTCTGGCGTCAGCGCGGTGCCGCACGTGGCGATCACGTTGCAGACGCCAACATCGAAACACCGCATCAGGTCGAAGTATCCTTCAACCAGGAGGGCGCGTTTTTCCTTACGCATGGCTTCGCGGGCTTCAAATAGCCCGTATAGGACGCGACCTTTCTTGTAGATCATCGTCTCGGGGCTGTTGATGTATTTCGCTTGCGAATCGCCGCCAAGGTCGCGCCCGCCGAATGCGACAACGTTGCCGCTGACATCGCGAATCGGGACCATCAATCGATTGCGAAAGGCATCGTAATATGAGCCGCGCTCGCCGCGCTTGAACAGGCCAGACGCGTCGAGCACGGCATCGCGATAGCCTTTGGCGCGGGCGGCATCCAACAGGGTTGACCAGCCTTCGGGGGCATAGCCCAAGCCGAAATGGCGGTGGGTTTCGTCTTTGAGCGCACGAGTCTTCAAATATTGCCGGGCCTTGCTGCCCTTCATTGGTTCCTTCAGCATATCGGTATAGAAACCCGCTGCGAAGCTTCCCAGTTCCTGAAGCTGGCGGCGCAGGTAGTCATCTTTGCTGTCGCGCTCTGACGGTGCGGGCAGGGTAATGCCGGAGCGATCGGCCAGTTTACGCATAGCCTCCGGGAAGGTCAGGCCATCATGTTCGATTAGAAAACCGATAGCATCCCCCCCTTTTTCGCAGCCAAAGCAGTAGAACTGCTGTCGATCACGGCTTACGCTGAAGGAGGGCGTTTTTTCGTTGTGGAACGGACACAGGGCCAAAAAACGCCCGCCGCCGGACGGCTTTAGCTCCAAGGAGGCCCCGATTAACTCGACAATGTCAGTCGCCGCGAGGACCTGCGCCTTGATTTCTGGTGAGTACTTGGCCAACGGAACCCTGCAACTGGTTAAGGTAAAATGGGTTAAGACACATGCTTTGCTTCCGCATCCGCTAACGGAATAGGGCGGCCAAGCCCAAAATGGGCAGACCCGCCCCAAGAGGTGTCAAACCAACGAAACTATACCATAGAAGCGGCGGTGCGTCAAATCACCTTCTAGCTGCTATTGGGTAAGTTGGACGATGCGCGCGACCGATGGCACGCCTTTCTGATTAAGAACGAACAGCATGTAATGGCCAGGCTGGGCTTCGACGCCGTTGGCGGGAGCGGTTGCGACCAGTACAGACCCGTTGTCATTGAACGACAATGGCACGTAATTTTGGTTCATGTCGAAAGCATGCGTCACCGACGGTAAACGGATGAGCGCTACTTTTTCTATTTTGGAGCGTTGTGTGCAATCAATGGTGAAGGTCTCGCCATAGACGAGTGCCTGCGGCACGTCATTGATGACCGGGCGCGCGCCCTTGAAGAAGTATGGTGGGTAATAGACTTCTGCCAGGTTGTGGAAGGTCTCTATTACGGCGCCTTGCCCCCCTCCGGCGGAGAGTACTCTGCCGTCAGGCAGTAAGAATGCCGAGCTGTGGTAGAGGCGCGGCACACGCATGGATGCCATCTGCCGCCATTTCTCGGTTTCTGGATCCCAGAGTTCCGCGGCAAGCACGGGTGTCTTGGGGTTGCTAAAACCGTTGCCGCTGGTGCCGCCGGTGACCAGAACCGTACCATCCGGCAAGACGGTCGCATTATGGTGGCGACGGGCGAACTTCATCGGGTTCACCTTGCGCCACTTTGGATTGTTGACCGTCAGGTCGATAACTTCCGCCTGCTTGTGCGGAAGAATGCTCTCTTCTCCCGAGTTGTTGAAATCACTTCCGCCCGCGGTAAGGATTTTGCCGGGAGCATATTGGCTGGCGATTCCGTAGAGGTGATAGCCGGTCTTGGTCGTTGGACCTACGGTCCACTCGCCAGTCCCACTTGTGTCAAGGAAGAAACAGAGTGCATCCATCCCCGCCTTGAACACGACGTTTTCCGAAACTACAAACATGCGTGGGTACAAATCGACACCGAGGGGGAATCCTTCTTCCGCGGAAGTCAGGTTGCGCCAACTGGATTGGGTGACTTGCCAGACTTGGGGAAGATTATTTTTGGTGGCAAACCCGTTAATTGTGCCGGACAGCACCAACATATCGCCATTGGGTAGCACGAGATTCGTCGGATACCATCTGCGCGCGTTCATGTTCGGAAGCGCGAGCCACGAGTCTGTCTCCGCGATGTAGAGCGTTGCCTCCTCCTCGCCCACGCCGTCCGCAATCGGATGACCGCCGAGGTCGGCGTGACCGCCGGTGACCAAAAGACTGCCATCGCCGAGAAAGGCGTGCCCGCTGCAGAAGAGATTGTAGCCGGGCGTTGAACTTAATTCGGCGACACCGGTTTCGGGATCCCAAATCGCGGCAGCGCCAAGGCGATCCCAGATTGCGACCTTCCCCGTCGGTAGTACGTGCATGTGAACTGCGACGATTGGCCACGGGTGAAGCCGATCCCATGCGCCCTTGGACTTCGCGGTTTCATCATCAACGATAACGACCTGCGCCGATGCCGGGCCAGCGAGCTTACCGCCCAATTTGGGTTTGCGCAGCGAAAGCGCGAATTGTTCGTCACTTTCCTTTTCGGAATCCGTCGTGAGAGAAATGGGCACGACTTTGGAAATCTCGCCGATACCGAAATCAATGGGCACGCTGATAGGTGTGAAGTCGGTCGTATCTCCGGCGGTACCCGTGGCCTTGGCGTCCAGCGTGACTTTGGCAGGCACATCAGCGTTGCCGAAGCGCGTCACCTCTACGTTTGCCACGCCGTCGCGCTCCTGCGCGAGATAGCGCGTTGTGGAAAGCGCGTACAAGGTCGCGTCCAACTCGCCTGATACCAGGCGAATATTATCGAGGTCGACGTCGGCGGTTTGCCCGCCCGAGCGTGCCCCGAAATGGGCGCGGCCCGCGTAGGGTGCCAGTCCGTCTATGTGAAATTGCTCGATGACCGGCGTGAGCGGGCAATCTGGCGGGGCCAACAATACGGTGACATCGCCGAATCCGCCGCCCATACGCACGATGATCCTTGCGTGAATCCACAAACCGGCCCCGAGATCAACAATTGGCGTCGCGTCAACTTGCGTAATGACACCATTGAAATGCAGCGAAACGCTGTTGCTGAAGTTTTCGCGAACGGCGTCATTTCCGATGTCGTTCAGGTCTTCATTCTGGTAGATATCGAAACCGACGCCGACAGAATTCACGAAATTGGGTTCTTCGCCGGTGCCGCCAAGCTCGCCCGATATGCCGTACTCTTCGACATCGAGAAACGAGAATCCGAATCCGTCCGCGCGGCCTTCACCGGGTGTGATACGGAAGTCGAAGTCGATCACGACCAAGTCTGCGATAGCGTCGGTCTGTTCAAAGGCGATGGTGTTGAAATTTGGGACATCCTCGATCTCGCCAAAACCGAGCCTAAGGAAGCGTCCGACACCGCCGGGTCCGCCATTCAACAATGTAGGCGGAGGGTCGCTCGCGTTTGCGACGGCTGCACACGCTGTGCCTTTCGAACAAATCTGATTACCCTTGTCGAAATCCTGTACTGTATCGGCCGAACCAAATACGGATATCAAGAAGAAAAGTAAGGCACACCCCACGCTGGGGTTGCCGGCAAAACTGATTCGTGACACGACCAACTACCTCCACTTCAAATAGAATGCTAGAACGAGAGGGCGAATCTGTCAACTCTCCATTCGGAGGGGAATCAGTTTTCTCACTTAGAATTGGCATGCTGCTTGCCTTATGCATTGCATTCCGGGTGATAGACGGCTTGGGGTTGAGCCCTACTATTGAGGTTGTGAGCCGTGTTGCGCCGTTGACGCTGAACACGAGCTCTTTTCCGTTTTTTGTTGAGTCTTAAACGTCAAGCAGGTTTTCGTTTTACCGTAATGGAGTTTTCAGCATGTATAAGGCGCCGCAAATTGCATCGGGTAGAAATGCAGCATCATTGTTGCGGGAACTTCCTGGACGCGTAGTCGCGATTTCGATGGAGATTCCTTGGGAGGTGCATCAGAAACTGACGCCGTGGTCGCCGGACATGGTGCACATGGTAACCGACATGGACCTTGAAACTGTTGAAGCGCTTGAACGCAGTTTGCCGTCCTGCGACGTAGTGGTTGGGCTAGGGGGCGGATCGTGCGTGGACACCGCCAAGTACGTTGCGTGGAAACGCGGGTGCCGGATGGTCCTGGTGCCTTCGATCATATCAGTGGATGCGCCGCTCACGAATACCGTTGCCGTGCGGGTCAACAAGAAGGTCCAGTATATCGGTGATATCTACCCGGAAGAGCTCATAATCGATTACGATCTGATCCAGCAAGCGCCGAAAGAATTAAACCGGGCGGGCGCCTGCGATATTGCGAGCATTCAGACCGGTCTGTTCGACTGGAAGCTTGCACATGACGCATTTGGCGAGCGATATGACGAGGGGATTGCGCAGGAGGCGCGAGCCTGCTTGTTGGAACTCGATCGATACGCAAGCGAAGTATACGAAGTATCCACCAAGGGTATTGATTTAGTTGTGGACTTGTTTCGTCGCGAAGTCGAATTTTGCGCGCGCTTCGGCAATAGCCGACCCGAAGAAGGTTCTGAACACATCGTAGCTTATGCGATGGAACATCTGACCCGGCGCCACTTCATACACGGCGACCTTGTGGGTCTGGGCATCTTTGCGATGACGCGACTCCAAAACAACGAACCGGACTGGGCAGTCGACCTGATGAAGCGCGTGGGCTTGCGCTACACGTGCCCGGACGCCTCGCGGGATGAGATTCAAACGGTGCTGCTTGGGCTGAAACAGTTTCGTGATTCAGCGGGGTTGTTCACCAGTGTGGTCGACACAGCCCCGATCACCGAGGAGTTTGTGCAGGGGTGCTTGCAAGAGTTGAGAAACTGATTGGCAACACGAGGCGGCTAGCAATTTGACCTCCGGATTGGGTTCGTTGTTGCC
>CALEZK010000091.1 GCA_937928585.1 uncultured bacterium
GAGCGAAGGCCGCGCGCTATTTCGACAAGAGATTCGCGACGTAGCCACCAATACGCTTCTTGGCGTGAGCGCGGCGCCTGTGGGCGAATTCGGCGTCGCACTGATTTTTGCGAAAGTACCGCCGAAAGAAGAATCACAGGCGAGCGAAGACGTGCTGGGAAGTCCATATTGGGAATTTCTCTCCGCGCGCGTTGCACAGGAAGTTAAAAATCCGCTCGTAGCGATCAATACTTTTGCGCAACTGCTTCCGCGCAAATATGAATCGCACGAGTTCCGGACGCAGTTCAGCGAAGTGGTGCAGAAAGAAGTGGCTCGCATCAATCGCGTCGTCGAGCCGCTCTACGATTTCGCGCGGCCGCCGCGGCTCGCGCTGCAACGCGCATCGATTAACGATGCAGTCTCCAATGTATTGAGCACGTTCGAAGAAAAATTTCGACAGGCGAATATTCAGCTTATCAGTGATTTCGACATGACGAATCCACAGGCGGAACTTGATTCGCTCTACTTTGCCCAGGCACTTCACAATGTATTCCAGAACGCCTGCGAAATGATGCCAGATGGCGGGAAAATAAAAGTGGACACGCGGACGCAGGGGGACATCTGCGAGATCACCGTCGCCGACACCGGACCGGGGATCGAGCCAGAGGTTGCGCAGCTTATTTTTCTGCCGTTTTTCAGTACCCGGGAGACGGGGATGGGTCTTGGTTTGAGCGTTGCCCACCGCATTATGCGGCAGCACCACGGCGACCTGAAACTGGTCTCCTCCCAGGCGGGTTCCACGTTTTTATTCTTCATGCCCTTGCGAGGTACAGTATCCGTGTCGGCAGGCGGGCAAGGCGCGGTCGACAAGGTAACTACGGGGGCAACGCATGAAGACCGTCCTGGCCGTTGACGATGAGCTAAGCGTACGAGAAGCATACCGTCTTATCCTCTCAGACAAGTATCGCGTGTTGCAGGCCCCGGACGGACCTGCCGCGCTAAAAATCATCAAAGAGACCCATGTTGACCTTGTGCTGCTCGACATGGTCATGCCGAATATGTCCGGTCTTGAGGTGCTCGTCGAGATCGGAAAGGCCGATCGTTACATTCCCGTCATCGTCGTTACTGCCGTGAAATCCGTTTCGTCCGCCGTAGACGCGATCAAGCTTGGCGCGCGCGAGTACATCATCAAACCGTTCGACGTGGACGAGATTGCGCTGAAGGTAGATCAAACCATTGCCGAGCATCAGCGTGAATGCGAACTCACGTTGCTTCGTGAATCCGAGATGCAGGGGTTTGAATCCATCGTGGGCGACAGCCCGGCACTGATGCAGGCGCTGGGTATGGCGAAGCGCGCGATGCAGGTCGACTCCACCGTCCTTGTGACGGGTGAAAGCGGCACCGGAAAAGACCTCATGGCCCGCGCCATTCACTTTGGCGGCAAGCGCGCCAAGCATCCTTTTGTTGCCGTTTCCTGCTGCGCGATTCCGCAGCAGTTGGTTGAAAGCGAACTATTCGGGCACGAGAAGGGCGCATTCACCGGCGCAACGGAAAAGCGCATCGGCAAAATGCAGATTGCCGATCGGGGCACGCTGTTTCTCGACGAAATCGGAGAAATGCCGCTTGAGGCGCAAGCCAAATTGCTTCGCGTCCTTCAGGATGGCCAGTTTTATCCCGTGGGCAGCACAAAGGTAATCGAAGTGGATGTGCGGTTCGTCTGCGCAACCAACCGGGTGCTTCGCGAAGCGATCACCCAGGGCATTTTTCGTGAAGACCTGTATTATCGCGTGAACGTACTCAATATCGAAATGCCCGCGTTGCGTAATCGCCGGGAAGACATCCCAAGCCTCGTCAATTTCTTCGTGGCCAAACACCGTATTCGCCTGAACGCGAAAGTGAATCGGTTCGCGCCGGACGCGATGGGCATCATGACGCGTTACGATTGGCCCGGCAATGTCCGCGAATTGCAGAACATGGTTGAGCGCATTCTCGTCATGAATATGACGGAAACGGAGATTCGAGCGGATCATCTGCGCGGTGTCTTGATTCCAGCGGCTCCGCTCTCGGGGGCCGTATCGACAAGCGACGGCGGCGCGGCCTCTGCGTCCTCCGCCCTGGATGAATTCAACGGACTTACCCTGGAGGAAGCCACGCGGCGTGTTGAGCGCCATTTGATCTCCCAAGCGCTGGAACAGTCCAATTTTGTTCAGTCCAAGGCGGCCGAAATGCTCGGCACCACGCGCCGTATCCTGAAGTACAAAATGGACCAACTCAACATTAGCGAGGCTTCCGCTACCAAGGAAGCAAGTTAGCCGGGCCCTTCTCACTTTCCACTCAAGCTGAGCGGGGGGCGTGTTCTATCCCAAGCCCTTGTTTTCGCGGTTGCTTTTTCACACGTGCATCCGAATTCTCGAATGCGTATACTCTTCGTTTTCGCCGCACCCTCGAAAGCTCAAGGGTGCGGGTTTCATGTCAGGCAGACGGGAAGGGCAGGGCACTCATGAGCATCACCGTAGTCGGATCGGTCGCACTCGATACAGTAGAAACGTCGGAGGGTCGAAACCTCGAAGGTCTGGGCGGCGCCGCGACGTTTTTTTCGCTTGCAGCGTCCAATTTCGCGAAGGTGAATCTCGTTGGTGTCGTGGGCGAAGACTTTCCGGAAGCCCATGTCGCCTTGCTCGATTCCAAAGGTATTGCCCTGGAAGGTTTGGAACGCGCTCCTGGCCGAACCTTTCGCTGGTCAGGCAAATACCATGACGACATGAACAACCGCGACACGCTCGACACGCAACTCAACGTGTTTGAGCATTTCCACCCCAAGCTACCCGAATCCGCGCGTCAATCCCCATTCCTCTTCCTTGGCAATATTCATCCGTCCTTGCAGCTCGAAGTACTCGAACAGGCCAGGCCCAAATTCGTAGGGCTGGACACTATGAACCTCTGGATCGATATCGCGCGGGATGAACTCGGCGAGGTGCTTCGTCGCGTGGACGTACTGATCATTAACGATTCCGAAGTAAAACTGCTCACGGGCGAAAGCAATCTCATTCGCGGCGTGAAAGCGGTTCGCGCGCTGGGTCCCCGAATTGTAGTCATGAAGAAGGGCGAACATGGCTGCATGCTGTTCAGCGATGACGATGTCTTCTCGGCGCCCGCCTATCCGTTGGAATCGCTCGTCGATCCGACCGGCGCAGGCGATACGTTCGCAGGCGGTTTTCTGGGTCACCTCGCGGGTGAGAACAACACCGACAGCGCGACTTTGCGTCGCGCAGTGATTTTTGGCAGCGTGGCTGCATCGTTCACCTGCGAAAAGTTCGGCCCCGACAGACTTGCAGAGGTGTCGCGTAAGGATATCGACGCGCGCTTTGAGGAATTCAAAAAACTCGCGCATTTCTAGTTCAGGCAGTGCCATCACCTGAGGCTTGGCACATTTCATGGAGTTCGGGCGACGCCACGGCTGTGGCTTTCCCAATGATGTCTTTGACATCGGAGGCATCCATGAAACCAGGACGCCATCCAGGACCCGAACACGCATTCGCCCATGAAAAACTGAAACTTTCGCCCCGAACTTGCCGAAAATACTCGCATCAAGTACCATTCTCCGCTACCAAATAGAAGGCTATTCCATGGAATTTCACATTACACAGCCGGGTGCCAGTTATCCCGCCGAGTCAGCGACATGCCTTGTAATTCCCCAGCGCGATACAGCGCCGGTGCGCTCGCCATTGCTTGATGATGCCGCCCACGCGCTTGCACTGTCCGTGCGCGCACACGGCGCGTTCAGTGGAAAGCTGGGCGAAGTGTATTTCATTCCGCAAACCGGCGATGGCGCGTGCGGGATTCTGTTGGTCGGACTCGGCCCGGATGCCGCGCCCGATGCGGAAAAAATTCGCAGAGCGGGGGGGAAGTCCATCGAGTCATTGCGAACGCATCGCATCACCCACCTTGCCATGGATTGTGAATCGCATCGCTGGCCGGTGCAGCACTTCGTGGAGGGGGTCGTGCTTGGGCAGTATCGTTTTGATCGCTATAAGAAAGCCGACCCCGATGCGTTTACGGGAGCGGTAGAGGAAGTATTTCTCGTCGCCAACAAGGCGGATGCGCTGAACGATGAATTGGCCGCGTGCCGAAGTGCTGCGCAAGTCTGCACAAATGCAAACTGGGCGCGCGATCTAGCCAATGCCGCTGCCAATGACATGACGCCCGCGCAGCTCGCGTTTGAAGCCAGCGCCATCGCGGAAAAGTATAAACTCGGATATGACTGTCTCGACGCGGGCCGCATGGCGGAACTGGGCATGAATGCCCTGCTTGGCGTGGCGAGAGGCAGCAAAGAACCGCCAAAGCTCATCATTCTCACGTACCACGTCGCGCATGACGCGCCAACACTGGCGATGGTAGGTAAGGGTGTTACTTTTGACACAGGCGGCATCAGCATCAAGCCTTCCGAATCCATGCATGAAATGAAATACGATATGTGTGGCGCCGCCGCGGTTCTCGGCGCAATGAAGACTGTCGGACAAACGAAACCGAACATCAACGTTATTTGCGTTGTGCCCGCGTCGGAGAACTGTGTTGACGGCAATGCACAGAAGCCCGGCGATATCGTGCGTGCCTACAACGGTAAAACCATTGAAATTCACAATACCGACGCCGAGGGCCGTTTGATTCTCTGTGATGCGCTTGCCTATCTCATTGACCACTACGGCCCAGACAAGATAGTCGACATCGCAACGTTAACCGGTGGTGTGCTCGTCGCGCTCGGTCATTACGCCGCAGGCGTCATGGGCACCGACGACGCACTGTGTGGCAAACTTGAGGAAGCCGCGGACGCAACGGGCGAACGCGTATGGCGCTTTCCCCTATGGGAAGACTATTGCGCGATGATGGAAGGCGAACACGCCGATCTCTGCAATATTGGCCCGTCGCGCCAGGCAAGCTCCATACAGGGAGGGGCTTTCCTGAAAGAATTCGTCGGCGACACGCCGTGGGCGCACTTGGATATCGCCGGCACGGCGTGGGGCGCAAAAGGGATATCTTATCTCGATACAAAATATGCCAGTGGGTACGGTGTGCGTTTGCTATCGGAATGGATTCGCGCGGAAGCGAGTTCCCGCGCGTGAACACGACGGCCTCCAGAAAGCGCGCGTCGGTACACACACTCGGCTGCCGCCTCAATCAGTCCGAGTCCGCTTTGATAACGGAACAACTTGAGGCCGCGGGTTACGATCTCGTTCCGTTTGGCGAGCGCGCCGATCTTGGCATTATCAATACTTGCACCGTCACCGGCGAAGCCGATTCCAAGTCACGCCAACTGGTGCGTTCATTCATTCGCAAAAATCCAGATGCTTATACGGCCGTAATCGGCTGTTACGCGCAGATGGGGTACAAAGCGATTTCAGAAATTGATGGCGTCGATCTGGTAGTAGGCAATCAGGAGAAACTTAATGTTCTTGCCTACGTCGAACAGGGCAAGAACGAACGTCCGATGATCGTACGCGATCGGATCGATCGCGATGATTTTTCGGTGGAAGTCCTCGGCAGCGCTCCGCTAACGCGCAGGGTCAACCTCAAAATCCAGGATGGCTGCGATTTTATGTGCAGCTTCTGCATTATTCCCTTTGCCCGCGGACGCGCGCGCAGCCGCGATTTCGAGAACCTGCTTGAGGAGGCACGCCAGCTTGTGGCGCGCGGCGCGAAGGAACTCGTCCTCACCGGCGTCAATGTGGGCACCTACGCGCACAACGGCGCGACAATCCTCGATGTTGTCGATGAACTTACAGAAATCATCGGTCTTAAACGAATCCGCATCAGTTCTATCGAGCCCACGACAATTCCCGAAGCACTGTTCGAACGCATGGCCGATTCAAGTCATGCGCTCGTTCCTTATCTTCATATGCCGCTTCAGTCTGGCTCGAACAAAGTACTCGCGCTCATGAAACGTAAGTATACCCCCGAAGAATTCATCGCATTTGCCAAGAAAGCGCGCGAGGCCGTTCCCGGCCTCTGCATCGGCACCGATGTGATGGTCGGAATGCCGGGCGAGTGCGATGAGGCCTTCGCGGAGACAGTTTCATTGCTCGAGCAAACCCCAATTCATTACGCGCACGTATTCAGTTATAGCGAACGCGCGGGGACGCCGTCGGCGAGAATGCCAAACCAGGTTGATCCGCAGATAAAAGGTCGAAGAAGCGCCTTGCTCCGTCGCTTGAGCACAGCGAAGCGCGAAGCGTTCTACCGGTCCCATGCAGGGTGTGAGATGGAAGTGCTCTTTGAATGTCAGGAAAACGGCTTTTGGGTGGGCTATACCGGGAATTTCGTCCGTGTAGTCATTCGTTCCAATGAATGCCTGGAAAACACCGTGGGGACCGTTCGCCTTGAACAATTGTGTGGCGACTTCATGACAGGTACCCTGTTGACGGAGGCGTTCGCAAGCCGATGAGCAGTAACGACACCCTAAGCATTACCGGGAAAGAGGCAAATTTGAAAGCCCTCCTCTCGGACTATGGCGCGCTTGCTGTCGCCTACTCCGGGGGCGTCGATTCTGCGTATCTGTCGGATGTCGCGCATGACACGCTTGGAACAAACGCGCGAATCCTGCTCGCGGACTCGCCAAGCGTGCCACGTTCAGAAGTCTCAGAGGCATCCGACCTCGCGCACAGTCGGGGTTGGAATTTCGAGATCATTCACACCGACGAGTTTGAGAACGAGTCATACCTGAGCAACGACGGCACCCGCTGTTACCATTGCCGCTCCGAGTTATTCTCCAAGATGAGCGCGTATGCCGAGAAAACTGGCGTCACAATAATGGCGTACGGAGAGATTGTCGACGATCTCGCGGATACTACGCGCCTCGGCGCGAAAGCCGCCAAGGAATATCGTGTCGTTGCGCCACTGGTTGAAGTCGGCTTGAGCAAGGCGGAGATTCGCGAACTCAGCGTGTTGCGCGGGTTGCCTACCCATGACAAACCTTCTTTCGCATGTCTGTCGTCGCGGTTTCCCGTTGGAACGCGCGTTACTGTCGACGATCTGAAAAAAGTCGAGGCGGCGGAAGAAGCCTTGAAGCACCATGGCTTTCGTCAGTACCGCGCTCGGCATCATGGGGACACCTGCCGCATCGAAATCGATCCGCAAGATATTCCAAAATTGATCGACGAGGACATTCGTCAAGGCG
>CALEZK010000092.1 GCA_937928585.1 uncultured bacterium
TCTACGATCCCCGGGGCGCACTGGGAAACTTCTATTGGTACGCGCTGTATGCACTACATGAACTCGTTTTCCGAGGCATGCTACGCGGCATCGCGCGCCGCGCCTCCGATGCCGATTCGCGGGACAACAGGCACCGCGCGGTACGGGTTGGGCCGAATCACCAATCGCTGCCGCCTTTCGAGTGATATCGAGAGTGAACTTATAGCCCTCGCAAAGAAAGTTGCTGCGCAAGGAAAACAGGGTTGGTGTGCCGGTGGGAATCAGCGCGAGGGCGAGAATTGGACAAATGGTGGGCGGCGAGGGA
Source organism: uncultured bacterium (assembly GCA_937928585.1). GTDB lineage: Bacteria > Hydrogenedentota > Hydrogenedentia > Hydrogenedentales > SLHB01 > JABWCD01. The sequence continues at coordinate 305 of CALEZK010000092.1, forward strand.
TTCGAACCCCCGACCCCCTGCGTGTAAAGCAGATGCTCTAACCAGCTGAGCTAGCCGCCCTCGGGAATGGGGAAGTATGAAGGATGGGCGCGGTTTTTTCAAAGTGGTGAGGCGGTTGGGGATGATTGGCGATTTGTTTAGCGGTCGAGGACGACCGCCCTCCCGGTTGACGATCGAGGAGTTTTCGTTTAGCGGTCGGGGCCGACCGCCCTCCCGGTTGATGATCGAGCCGTGTTTCCGTTTAGTGGTCGGGGACGATGGGGCTCCCTTTGGGTGATTATCGGGTGATGTTTGCGGCGGCTTTGATTGGTTTTGGTTCGTCGGGCTCGAGGGTGTCGTTTGCGGCGAGGCTCATGAGGGGCGGCACTGGGGGTGCGTTGCGTATCCATTTCATTAGTTGGCCCTGGAATTTGTCGCGAATGGGAAAGCCGCTGGTGAACATGTCGGTGAGGTAGCTTTCGGTGGTTTCGCGCGCGCAGAGTGCGCGGTAGTAGGCCTGTTTTTTGAATGCGTCGTTGAAGGCGACGACGGCCCCGGTGGAGACGGGGGTGTCGAAGGGTTTTGCGGTGGAAGCTTCTTTGCTGCCGAGGGGCGCGCCCCAGCGGATCTCCGGGGCGTGGTTCGGATCGAACGACATGTCGTAGAGGCGCTTCTCGATATCGAGCAATGACAGCGTAATTTTCTCGCCAACGGAGTTGGTGTATTCCATGGTGCGCGTGCTGAAGACGCGGTCTTTCTCGGCGACGAGCGCGCGCGCGAGGTTTGCGCGGTCGCCGAGGAAGTAGGGTTCGAGCCCTTTCAGATCGACGAAGCCAGGGCGGCGCTTGTGCCAGCGGATAACGTTGTCCATCCAGTCTGCAAGGTAGTAATAGCGCCCGCGGATATCGACATCGGACGAGGCGGTGCTGTGCTGTCCCCAGCGTCCGCTGCCGTTGAAGATGTTTTCGATGCGGTCATTTTCCGGGTACACGATGGGGCCGTTGGCGAGGACGTCGCGCCAGCCTTCCTGGACCTGCACTTCGCGGAGTTTGTAGAGATCGATCAATTCGTCGGCGTAGTGGGCGAGGAATTCGGTTGGCGACACGGTGTCGACGGAGCGCATGCGCTCGAGAATGAGCTCGTGAAAACTTTCGAGCTGTACCTGGTTCTCGACAATCTTTTGCGTCTTCGAGATTTCTTCAATGCGGTCGTATTGTTCGATGGACCATCCAAACTCTTGCATCTCTTTGTCGGTGCGGCGGCGCACGCTTGTGACTTTGCCGGTTTCGTCGACTTCGGCGATGGGGTAACGGAAGATGCGAAGGCCCTGGAAGCAGCCTGCGTATTCGCTCCCGACGCGATCGGAGCGCTTGGGGGGAATGCCCATGACTGCGTTGAGGCCGTTGAAGCTGTAGATGTCGCGCGAGGCCGCGGTGGTGGAATCGAGGAAACGAAGTTCGCCGTTTTTGTCGATATCCGCGAGCACGAGCACGTGTCCGTCCAAGTAGTGCATGGCGCCGGGAATGAGGAATTGCTTGTTGATGGCTACGGGCACGGTGTCAGATTGCTGCGCGTTTTCGCCGAATGGTTCCACACGATAGTTACCGGTGCAGAACCCGACAACGGCGTTGCGGAAGAAGTAGTCGAGCGATTCGGAGGTAAAACTGTTGAGTTCGCCGGAAGGAACGTTGTTGTGCGCTGTGCGCAGATCGCCGCCGCCGGATCGGACGTAGCTGAACATCCAAGGCAGACCGCGACGGTATGAATAGTAGGACGACAGGGATACGGTGAGTTTTCCGCAATCGAGAATGCGGTGCATGACATACATCAGTTCATCGGGCAGTTGCGGATTGGCCTGTTCGCCCGCGAATTCGGGATCCAACAAAAGATTCATTTCGGGATCGGTGAGCACGCGCACGAGTTTGGCGCGGCGCTGCTCTACGTTGCCCTGCGTCTTGAGTTTGTAAATGTTGTTGATCCACTTCGCAAAGTGGTGGGTTTCCGCGACGTTCCATTGCCGGCAAATGGGCCATGCGCCCTTGCCGGGTTCGCTGTGAATGGATGGCGGATTGGGATCCGCGGCGCGCGCACTGAGCGCGCAGACGGCGAATGCAATGGTGATGGCAAGAACAGCGGTCGTGGACGACCGCCCTCCCGATTTTGTTTCGAACACGTGCTGCTTCCCCCAGTCGATATTGCAAATGTCTGTGTTGAGCGATTGGTTATTCGCCTGCGCTTGCCGCCGGTTCGGCGGGCTTAACGCCCGCGGTCTGCGAGGCCTGCGCGAGGCGCTCGGGATAGCGGCCGTAGAGCCACTTGTCCAGTTGCTGATCAAATTTCACGCGAACCGGATAGCCCTGCGTGAACATGCTGCGAAGGTAGCTGCGCTCGGTTTCGCGCTGGCACACGGTGCGGTAGAACGCCTGGCGCGCGTAGGCTTCTTCGAAAGGCACCGGGCCACCCTTGGGCGTGGGCGTCGGATTGATTTTCGCCGTCGCGTATTCCGGCGTTCCGGGCTTCGCACCCCAGCGTATTTCCGGCGCGTGATTCGGATCGAACGACATGTCGTACAACCGTTCTTCAATATCCGCCAGCGAGAGTTTTACTTTTTCGCCGATGGTGTTTGTGTATTCGATGAAGTGTTCTTTGAATATCTTCTGCTTCTCGGCGACGATTGCCTCGGCGAAGTCTTCCTTGTTCTTGATGTTGTAAGACTCGAAGCCCTTCAAATCCACCAACTGCGGCGCGGACTCGTACCAGCGGACGGCGTTGTCCATCCAGTCGGCGAGGTAGAAGTACTTGTTGCGGCGGTCCACATCGGAGGAGGGCGAGCTCCAATCTTCCCAGCGGCCGTGCGCCTGGAAGATATTCGAGTCTTCGAGTTCTTCCGGGTATTGAATGAGGCCGTTTGCTTTCACGTTTTTCCAGGCGTCCTGCACGAATATATCGCGCTGCTGATACATATCGGCGAGTTCGACGACATACTCGCGCATGAACTCGTACGGCACGACTTTGTCCACGGACTTCATGCGGTAGCGGATGAACTCGTGCAGGCTCTGCAGGCGCAGACCGTCTTCAAGAATGACGTGGTCATTGACGATCTGCGTGATCTTTTCGTACTGCTCGATGGACGCGCCGAACTCTTCCATTTCGAGATCGGTGCGGCGGCGCACCTTGGTTACGCGGCCGCTGCTATCGGTCTCCGCGATGGGATAGCGGAAGATGCGCATCCCCTGGAAGCAACCCTTCAATGGATTGGGTTCGCCGAGTGTCATCGGTTCGATGCCCGCAACCGTATTCATGCCATTGAAAGTGAAGATGTCGCGCGTGCGATTGATGCTGGCATTAATAAAATGCAGTTCGCCGTACTTGTCGACCTGCGCAAGCAAAAGGCAATGGCCGTCGGTGTAGTTCATCGCGCCCGGAAGCAGGAATTCGCGATTGATTGCTACGGGCACGGTGTCTGACTGTTCAGACCGCGTGTTGTTCGGTTCCACGCGATAGTTGCCCGAACTGATGCCGGTGACCATGTTGCGAAAGAAGGCGTCGGCTGATCCGCTGGTGAAGCTGTTGAGATTGCCGCCGGGGATATTTGCCGGGGCGGTACGCACATCGCCTTTTGTTGCGGAGACGTAGGTGACCATCCACGGCAACGCGCGCCGATAGGCGTAGTAGGCGGGGATGGTCATGCTGAACTTCGCGCAGTCGGTAATGTTGTGGAGAAACATGATCGTGCTGCGGCCGAGCTGGGGGTTGGCGCCTTCGCCGGCGAACGACGGATCGAGCAGTAGGTTAATCTTGGGATCTGTCAGAATCCGGTCGAGCTTGGCGGTGCGCTGCTCCACGTCGCCTTTGGTTTTGGCGACGTACATGTGCTCCATCCACTTCGCAAAATGCTGGGTTTCGGCAACGGTCCACTGGCGCCGGATGGGCCAGGCGCCCTGCGATGACCGGATCGATGGCGGGTTCGGGTCTTGCGCGAAAACAATCGGCGCGGCCAAAAGGAGCGCGGCGAGTCCCATCCATTTTCTGAGTTGGGTCGAATTCCTGGTCATTTGCGTACGGTGCCTCGTAGTTACTGGAGCATTTCGCCCAAAAACGTCGCAGCTTTCTGGCCCCAGCTTCCACAATGGGCTGGGTGGTTTCGCGGGGCGAGCAAATCAGGGCGCTATATGTGCGGGTATAATACCCGAAACCGACCAAAAATTCCCTCAATTCCGCTCGATCACGGTGAAATCCCAAGTTCAGCGCGCAAAGCACTACCTTCCGGATGATTCGGATATTCGGACAGGAGTATGTCGAGTTGGCGAGCTGCGGCCGTGGGGGCGCCGGAAGCCTGCAGGGCCCGCGCGTAGAAAAATCGTGCATCCGGGTTTCCGGAATCCAGTTCGAGTGCTTTTTCAAAATATGGTAGGGATTCGGAACACTGATCGAGGCTGCACAAGGTAACGCCGAGACTGGCCCAAGTTCCGGAGCGAAGGGGATTCAGCGCGATCGCGGCCTGGTAGGCGCTTTTCGCCTGCTCCCCCTGCCCCAACAACAGGAGCGCCCCGCCCAGTTTTTCGTGGGCCAGCGCATAGGTTGAATCGAGGCGCACGCTGGCTTCGTATTCGCGGGCGGCTTCGACGACGTTGCCCTGCGACTCGAGGGCGTAGCCGAGATAGCACGTTGCGGCGGCATTGCGGTCGTCTATGCGCAGAGCGTCGCGCCAGGCCGCTTCGGCTTCCGGCCACCGCTTTTGTTCTGCGCGCACGAGACCAAGATTTATCTGCGCGTTGACCTGGCGGGGATCTATGCGTAGCGCTTCGAGGGAATGCTCGGCCGATTTCTCAAACTGTTTCAGAGAGAAGTAGGCGTCTCCGAGATTGAGGTGGGCGGTCGCGTTTTGTTTCGTCGCTGCAAGCGCCTCCGTGAACAACGATACGCTGTCACGCCATGTGGAGACTTGCGCAACAGTTGTAAAGAAACAGGCCATGACGACGACAAAACCCAACGCGCGGGCAACTCTCGTTCGCGTCTCCGAGGCCATACTCCATGCCCTGATTCCCCATGTGATTGCGATGGTTAGCCCGATCTGCGGCAGATACATGTAGCGGTCGGCGTAGGCTTGCGCGCCGACCTGAACGATGCCAATCACCGGCATGAGCATGATTACAAACCAGAACCAACCGGTGAACGCATACGGGGCACGGCTTCGGTAGCGCCACGCAGCGAGCGATCCCGCGATCAGCAGGACTGCACCGCCAATGACCAATAGCGGCGATGGCCCCTCCACGGGGTACGGATAGTAAACCGCCAGATTCATCGGCAGCACCGTCTTCAGGGCGTACATCAGATAGGACACCGCTGCGTTGGCGATACGGGCAGTTAACGGCGTCCAATCCAAAGAACGCATGAAACCGGCGGACTGCTGAACGATGATGGTGATGACGCCGTGTATGCAGGAGAGCGCGAACAGCGGGGCCTTTTCCAGGAGAGAATTGCGCGTCCAGGGTTTATTCAAGGGCCAGAAGTCGACCAGAAAGAGTACGAGCGGAAAGGTGACAGCCATGGGTTTTGAAAGCAGCGCGAGCACGAACATCAGCACGAGCATGATGTACGTTTTGATCTGGGGCTGGCGCGCATAGCGCGTGTATGCGTGAAGCCCGGCGATAAAGAAGAGCGCGCACAATACGTCTTTGCGTTCCGATATCCAGGCTACAGATTCGACGTGAAGTGGATGGAGCGCGAATACCATCGCCGCGAAAAGACTCGGAGCAATTGCTGCCGTTGCTCGATACAGCCAATGCAGCAGAAGTACGCTTGCCGTCGCATGGAGCAGAACGGAAGTCAGGTGATGACCACCGGCCCATTCGCCAAAGAGCCGCCAGTCGAGCATATGGGACAGCCAGGTTAGGGGATGCCAGTTTCCCTGATGGCCCGTGGTGAACGCCCAGCGCAAGGAATCAACATTAATACCGAGCTGAACCTGCGGGTTCGCATACACATACCATGGATCGTCAAAATTTACGAACGGGAAACGAAAGGTTTGCGCATATGCAAGAAAGGCGCTTGCGGCGACGAGACAATAGACCGCGATGCTCCGCGGAGTGGAAGCCGGTGTGTTCATAGGCGTGTCGCAACCGGGCATATCACTGACCCAAAGGCTGGGGACCGAAAGCGTCAAGATTCCGCGCGAATAAGAGAGAAATGGCGTCCCCAACGGGATTCGAACCCGTGTCGCCGCCGTGAAAGGGCGGTGTCCTAGGCCAGGCTAGACGATAGGGACGCTGGAAACAGTTCGCCTTGGCGATAAGGTTCGCCAAGGCAGGAAAGAGTATAGCAATCGAAGGGGATTCAGTCAAAACGCGTTTGGCTGGCGAGGAGCCAGGAATTGGGTCAGCTTTTCAGTTTGGCGTAGATTCCGCCAAATGCACCGTTGGTGAGGATCAGCACCACGTCGCGTGGTTGGGCGGTCTTGCGAATGCCAGCGACAATTTCATCGACGGAATCGGCGGAATGGGCGGACACCCCCGTGGAAGCTAGATCACTGACCAGTTTTGTCCGGTCGAGGCGTTCCTGATCGGGGATGGTGTCGCCTCGATGGATGGGGCCAAGCCAGACTTCGTCGGCGGCGTTAAACGCTTCCAGCAGGTCGCCCTGGAACTTGTTGGTCACGGTGGTATTGGAACGGGGTTCGAACAGCACGCGCAGACGCCGTTTCGGCCAACGGTGTCGCGCGGCGGCAATTGTTTCGCGAATGGCGGTGGGGTGATGGGCGAAATCGTCGACGTAGGTGACGCCTTCGGCCTCGTGAAAGATCTCCATGCGCCGGCGGACGCCCTTGAATGCGGCGAGGGCATCGGCGACGGCGCACGCGCTTGCGCCGTGGTGCGCGGCGATTGCGATCGCTGCGAGCGCGTTCTGCGCGTTGTGCTGTCCCGCGAGCGGCACACGCACCTTCCCCCACTCCGCGCCGCTTCTGAATACCGTCATTTCGGTGCGGCCATCGTCGTCCACACCTTCGATCTGGCCGCGCCAATCCGCGTCCGCGGTAATACCGTATGTCTCAACGCAGGAAAAAGCGTGTTCGCGCAGGGCGCGGGTGCGCGGAGCGCCGGCCCACGCGAGCAACAGGCCGTCGGCAGGGATTTGGCGGAGTAATCTCCGGAATGCTGTTTCAATTTCGTCGATGTCGCGATAGATGTCCCCGTGATCGAATTCGATACTTGTGACCACCGCAATTTCGGGAAGATAGTGCAGGAACTTGGCGCGCTTGTCGAAGAATGCGGTGTCGTATTCGTCGCCTTCGATCACGAAAGGCGCGCCCTCCGCGCCAAGGCGGGCGGAATTTGGAAAATCGAGCGGCTGCCCACCGATGAGGAAGCCGGGATGCATACCGCATGCATCGAGCAGATAGGCAGTGAGCGCGGTGGTCGTGGTCTTGCCATGCGTGCCGCAAATGGCGACGGGCCTGCGCGTGCGCAGCACGTTCTCTTTCATCCACTCGGGCAGACTGATGTAACGCATGCGGCGCGAGAGTGCGGCCTCTACTTCTACGTTTCCGCGACTGAGCACATTGCCGATGATGACGACATCGGGGTTCCAGTCGAGATTTGCCGCGGAGTACCCTTCGACTACAGGAACGCCGAGCGCCTTGACCATGTCGGACGTGGGCGGATAGAGCGGATTATCGCTGCCGCGGATTTCCCAACCGGCCTCAATGGCAAGGCGCGCGCCCGCGACCATGGCCGTGCCACCAATGCCGCAGATGTGCGCCGTGGGTTTTCTATGTGTAATTGGGGAGGTCAGCATGCAATCGGGCGTGATTAAGGGGGAGTTTCTATTCGGCAGTAAGTTGATAAGAGAATTCGTTCAGGTCAGTTTGGTTCTTCGCGTGCTCGACCGTCATGCTCACGACAAAGCCATCTTTGTCGAGATCTATTAAGACATTTTCGTTCAAATCGCGCGTTTCAAAAATCTCGCGATTATTGAAATCGACGAGCAATGTGTCGGTATCTGGGAAATACCTAATCTTCATCGGATGAATCCTTGTAGTCGCGGTCGAAGAACGCATTGTGGATCGTCTGGCCATCCTCGAGCAAGACGACCCTAAGATGCTTCTTTACCTCCGAAATCCAAGCCCAACGGCGAATTCTACCGTCTTTTTGCCGTTCCTCTCTGTCAGGAGTATCGACGACCCGCTGGATCCACTCCATGCGAATGTCCTTTCGATCGGACCTAGCGCGGGTGTGGTGAAAGTAACGGGTAAAATTCATGATTCGAGTATACGAGTATGCGGAGCCGGATTCGATTTTGTGATAATTGACGATCCAGTCAGGGGTATGAAACTATCGACACTCACTGCGGGGTAAATTGTGTGCTGAACCCTGCAATTTACATGAAAGCGAAACATCGAGTATGTGCGACACCATCGCCATTGTCCGCAAGGACGCCGTCTATTTTGCGAAGAATTCCGATCGCGACCCTAATGAGGCGCAGTATCTTCAGTGGAACGCGCGCGCACAGTATGCGGCTGGCGCGAAGGTCAAGTGCACGTGGATTGAGATTCCCCAAGTGGAGGAAACGTACGCCACCTTGCTGAGCAGACCGTTCTGGATTTGGGGTGCGGAGATGGGCACGAATGAGCATGGCGTGTGCATCGGCAATGAGACTGTGTTCACCAAGACCAAGAACGAGCCAAAGCCGGGCCTAATCGGCATGGATTTGCTGCGTCTGGCGCTGGAACGCGCCGATACCGCGGAGAAAGCGTGCTCGGTGATTGTGTCATTGCTCGAACAGTACGGTCAGGGCGGCGGCGCGGGCCATGAGAAGCGGGATTTTGCGTATCAGAACAGTTTCATGATTGCCGATCCCAAATCGGCGTTTGTGCTGGAGACGGCGGGTCGCGCGCACGCGATCGAGAAGGTGGACGGCACGCGGACGATTTCGAACGGATTGACGATACCCGGCTTTGCCGAGAAGCACTCGGAGTATTGGAAGACGCGCATCTCCTCTTGCCGAACGCGGCAGGGGCGCACGCACATGTTGTCCGCAAAGACGCGGGGCGTGCCGCATCTGTTCGCGGCGTTGCGCGACCATGGGGCGCGCTACTCGGAGCCTGCGTATCGATGGATCAATGGCGCGATGGCGTCGCCTTGCATGCATGGTGGCGGGGTGATTGCTTCTTCGCAGACGACTGCGTCGTGGGTGACGGAGATGACGAAGGAGCACGGCATTCGCCACTGGGTGACGGCTACGGCGGCGCCGTGCACGAGCCTTTTCAAACCGGTGCGCATCGATCAGCCGTTGTCTTTGGGCGAACCGACCGACAAGGCAGATAATTCGCTGTGGTGGCGGCATGAGAAGTTTCACCGGCTTGTTGCACAAAATCCGCTCGCGTACCGCGATCTGTTTGTGCCCGAGCGCAATGCTTTGGAAGCGGACTGGAGCGAAAACCCGCCGGAGCCGACCGAAGCGTTTGCCAAGCACGATGAATTGCTGGATAAATGGCTGGCTGCAGCGCGCAAGCTGACCCCCGGCGATTCGCGTCCAGGGTTTGTGCAAAAGTACTGGCGGGTGCGCAATGCACGGGCGGGATTGGCGTGAGAACGCTGACTCGGGTGCTCGCGCGTAAATCGGAAGCAAGTTTCCTTCGTCAAAGCGCAAGCAAGCTTGCGCACTCCAAAGATCTGCGTTAGAGATCGGAGTAGAGTTTTTTGGTGCAATCAGGGCAGATGCCGTGGCTAAACGCTGCGTCTGAATGCTCGCTGATGTAGGCCTCGAGTTGGTTCCACACCCCTTCGTCATCTCGAATTTTCTTGCAGGAACTGCAGATGGGAATTACGCCCTTCAGAGTTTTCATGTCTTCGATCACCGTTTCCAGATGCGACGCGGTTGAGCGTAGTTGCGCTTCGGACTGCTGGCGTTGACGCACCTCGTTCTCGAGTTCGAGGGTCGATTTCCGAAGCACCATCAGTAGCATTCCGACGCCGAGACACGGGAACAGCAAGAAGAAATCGATGCACGTGACAAGCGTCGCGAGGTTGGGCTCAAAGAAATCTTCTCCCGGAGGACTCAGCAGCGTCGCGGCGATGCGCGCGGCCATGACGAACCCATGAATGGCCAATAGATTCGCAACAAGAGTTTGCGTCAGCCGAAGCTCTGGAATGGGATGCGCGGCCAGCCGCCAGGCGGCCAACAGCGCGATTGCGCCAGTGCCCCCCGACATAATGATCACGCGATGGGCCATGGAAGGCTCGACATACGTGAAGTACGTAACCATTCCCGTCATGACAACTACAATCGTCACGGAAGGCCATACCGGATTGGGCAAATCAAGAAACGCGTTGATGCCGTGCAGGGACAACAACAGCCCGATAACCATGAACGCGTTGGCGACGGGAATCGATAGAAAATCCGGCACGATACCGCGAAACCAGATCAGGATGAAGCCGACCGCGCCGCAGATGAAACCGGCGGCCCAGCGACGCAGGCTTTCGTTCTTTGGGGAGACGCGCCAGGCCAGTGCCATGCTGCTGCTGGTTACGATTGAAACGATTGATGCGATGAAAACAAGCGTGCGGACATCGAGGGCGAGCGTAGCACTCATGCGAGAGAATCTTTTCAACGTTGGCCGCCGTGGCAGCGTTCAAGGATTGGCACGCAGCCCGATTTGACTCTGGCTGCGTCCGAGCGCCTCTCCCAAGCGGCGGATTGTACTCAAGAGGTTATAGCGGGGCAAATCGCAATCGCGCTTAGCTTTCACCGGAGACAAAGTCGCGCCATTGGCCGACGGTATCTTTCAACTGACAGGGCTTGAACCGGGTTTTGTAGTTCATGGTGTCGCACTCGGCGATGTAGTATCCGAGATAGTAGAAGGTCTTGCCCCACTGCCGCGCGAGGGCGATCTCGGCCAGGGCGGAGAATGTGCCGGGGCTCCATCGCGCCATCGCGGGATCGAAAAAGAAGTTCACGGAGGAAAGCGCGTCGATGAATTCGTCGAAAACGCCAAGCCCGCACAACTTCCCGTCGTGCCACAACTGCAATTCACGGGTGCGACCGCCGAGGCAGGTGCGCACGAGAAAGCCCTCGTAACTCTCCCTGTCGGGCATCTCGCTTTCTCTATGCTGAAACTGCATGTAGCGCCGCTGCAGATCGAGCTTCTCGTCGGAGTAGGACACCGGCGCGACGCGTATGTCGAACACGGTAACACCGCGGTTCCAGACGCGGCGCTGCTCTTTGGATTTTCGGAACTCGTCCACCGGCACGCGGAGCACCTTGCATTCGTTGCACTGCGGGCATTCGGGCCGGTAGAGCAATCGTCCGCTGCGCCGAAAACCCGCGTCCATCAGATATCGGTAGAGGTACCCCGCGTGGTTGCCATCCAGATAGTGGAGCCGCATTTCGCGGTTGGGCAGGTAGGGACATTCGCCGGCGTGATGGCCGAGATAGGCGTAATCGAGCGGGGCTGTCGTTTGTGAGACCATATTGCGCGTAACGATGCGCCAAGATATGCGCGCGCTTCAACCGGGAATACGCCGCAAAGTGGCATCGTTCGCGCGACCCTGTTACCCTCTGGGAAGATGTGTGCCAGGCTAATCTTTTTGGCAATCGGCGGCATCGAACGAATTGCGGGCGCGCTTTGCCAGCCCGCCAAACTTTGGACCATACAGCCACGGGAATCGATATGAAGTACTGGCTAATCGCCGTCGCGCTGACACTATCGCTCGCAGTTTCCGCCGAGGAAGCAACTCCGGAACCCGCCGCGGAACCCGTGGAACAGAAAACGGAAGAGGCCGTTGCGGTAGAAGCCGCGGACGAGACCTCCGAGGGAAAGCTTCCCCTCGATTTGGCGCAGGCGCAAGAGATTGCGGTGAAGGACAACCCGACCGTGCTTGCCGCGGCCACACGGGTAACCCAGGCACAAGAACGCGTCAAACAGGCGCGGTCCGCGTGGTTTCCAACCGTAATTGGGTTATCGTCGGCTTCGCACACGTGGATATCCGAGAGCGACTATTCGCTGGCGAAACGGGCGGCATCCAGCGGCTATTGGACTGCGTTCGCGCTTGGGACCCAGGCGCGAATTCAAGGCGAAACACTGCAATTCGCGCAAATCACCGCCGATCGCATCTCGCAGTTTTTTAATCCGGTGATTCAGCAGGTGCAACCGAGGCCGCGCGTGCAGAATACGGACGGCGCGATTCTCTGGGACCTTCTGGAGACGTCGCTGCGCTCGATAGAGGCACGGGACGCGATTGACGATCAGTTGGAGCGGTATTCGATTAGCGTGGTGGCGGATTGGATCTTGTTCAACGGGTTTGACCGCAAGTTTGCGATTGCCGAAGCGCGCTTCGGCAAAGAGCAGACGGAGGCTTCCCTCGTTGAGGCCCATCGGATTCTGCTGGATGCGGTGGCGCAGGCATACTACGCCGCGCAACTGGCGCGGGAGAATATCGCGATTGCGGAGGCGGACGAGGCATTCAACCTGCGTCTGCTGGATGAAGCGAAGACGAAGCGTCGCGTGGGCACGGGGTCGCTGAGCGATGAGCTGAACTTTGAAGTGCGCGTGAACGCGGCACGGGCGGCACTGATCACCTCGCGGCAGGGTTTTAATACGGCGTTGATTGCGTTGTCGGAATTGCTTGCGTTTGGTGATTCGGCATGGCCAACGGAACGCGTCTTGGCGCCGCTTGCGGAGGAATCGCTCGGGGATCTTCAGCGACTCGACGTGGAGCCGCTTGTGGCGCAGGCGAAATCGCGGCGGCCCGATCTTGAAGCGAGCGAACTTAACACGAAGCGCGCGGACGCGGTTGTGGGGCGGGCGAAGGCGCCATTTTATCCACAGATTAACCTTCAGGCGTCAAAGGACGCGTTTCGCGACAATAACGCGAAGTTCGAGATGGACGATTTCAGCAGCACCGTCGGCGTGAATATTTCCTACGAATTGTTTGCGGGCGGGCGCAACCTGGCGCGATTGCGCGAAACGAAGGCCGCGAAGGCGGAAGCCGAACTGCTGGAGGAACAGGTGTCGCTGGCAGTGGCGGCGGACGTGCGGAGAGCAGTGGAAAATCTCCACGCAACACAGGAGCGGCTGGTGTTGCAAAGGGCGAATGCGGATTTCGTGCAGCGAAACCGGGATCTTGTGGAGCGTGGCTACGCGGGTGGCATCGAGCCGGTGGTGCGGTTGAACGAGGCGCAACGCGACCTTGTCAGCGCGCAGGCGAACCTTGCGCTGGCGCGCGTGCAATTGCAGTCTGCGCTGCACAACGTGCGCACCGCCACGGCGGAAACGATCCTTCCGTACGCCGGAGAATAGTTCGGAT